>JBAPQQ010000344.1:0-3461 GCA_049280695.1 Mycobacterium sp. | reverse complement strand
GCGGGCTGCCGACGGCCGACGACGGCTCGAACGCGGCGCGACTGATCAGGCACGGCGAGGACGACATGTTCCGGCTCGGCACCGACGAGGCCCTGGCGGAGGGCCGCCGGCAGGCGCTTCTGACGCGGCGCTCGGTGCGGCGGTTCACGTCGGAACCGGTGCCGCCGCACGCGATCGAGGCCGCCGTCGCCGACGCGCTGACGGCACCGGCACCGCACCATACCCGGCCCGTGCGATTCGTCTGGTTGCGCGACACCGGCCGGCGTGTGGCACTGCTGGACCGGATGACGGCGCGGTGGCGTGCCGACCTGAGCCGCGACGGCAAGGCGCGCGACGCCGTCGACGCCCGCGTCTCGCGGGGTCGAATCCTCTACGACGCACCGGAATTGGTGATTCCGTTCCTCGTCCCCGACGGAGCGCACGACTATCCCGACAGCGCTCGCACCGCGGCCGAGCACACGATGTTCACGGTGGCCGTCGGCGCCGCCGTACAAGCCCTGCTGGTCGCGCTGGCGGTGCGCGGGGTGGCCAGCTGCTGGGTGGGCTCGACGATCTTCGCCGCCGACGAGGTGCGCGACGAGCTCGACCTGCCCGCGCAGTGGGAGCCATTGGGCGCCATCGCAATCGGCTATCCCGACGAACCGCTCACACCACGCGAACCCGCTGCGGTGGGTGAACTGCTGGTGGAAATGTGAGCGTCCGCGACTCGGTGATCGCGACGCTGCGAAACTGGGAGCCACCGGATCCGGTCCAGGCAACGCTGCGCGAGGCGGTGCTGGCCTACGTGCTCGCACGGCCCGACGCGTGCCGACGCGAATGCGAGCCCGGCCACATCACCGCCTCGACGCTGCTGCTCGACGATGCCGGCGCCCGCGCACTGCTGACGCTTCATCCGCGGCTGGGCCGCTGGGTGCAACTGGGTGGGCACTGCGAAGACACCGACACCGACATCGTCGCGGCGGCGCGGCGGGAGGCCGTCGAGGAGTCCGGCGTCGCAGACCTGTCCGTCGAACCGGAGCTGGTTGCCATCCACGTCCATGCCGTCACCTGCTCGCTCGGCGTACCCACCCGCCACCTCGACCTCGAGTTCGTCGCGAGGGCGCCGGCCGGCGCGCGGGCGGAAGTCAGCGTCGAGTCGCTGGACCTGCGCTGGTGGGACCTCGGGAGCCTGCCGCAGGACACCGATTACGGCCTGGCCCAGCTGGTTTCGTACGCCCGCAATCCGCGATTTCGGCGCGCTGACGTGCGCTGAGCGACAGTTTGCGTGCCGAAATCGCAGACATTCAGACGTCGGTCGAGAACCGGATGCCGCCGTCGGGAATCGTCACCCCGGGCCACACCCGGGCACCGCGCAGCAGTTCGCATCGTGCGCCGATGTGCGCGCCGTCGCCGATCACTCCGTCGCGGATCAGCGCGCGCGGGCCGATCCGGGCGCCGAAGCCGATGATCGAGCGCTCGATCACCGACCCGGCCTCCACCCGCGCGCCGTCGAAGATCACCGCGCCGTCCAGCCGCGTACCCGGACCGATCTCCGCACCGCGGCCAACCACTGTCCCGCCGATCAGCAGCGCGCCGGGTGCCACCGCGGCACCGTCGTGCACCAGCTTCTCTCCGCGGTGACCGACGAGCGCCGGCGAGGGGGCGATGCCGCGCACCAGGTCGGCCGAGCCGCGGACGAAATCCTCCGGGGTGCCCATGTCCCGCCAGTAGCTGGCGTCCACGTATCCGCACACCCGCAGCCCGTCCGACAGCATCGCCGGGAACACCTCACGCTCCACCGACACCAGGCGGCCGGTGGGAATACGGTCGATCGCCGAGCGACAGAACACGTAGCAGCCGGCGTTGATCTGGTCGGTCGGCGGGTCCTGGGTCTTCTCCAGGAACGCGGTGACCCGGCCGTCGTCGTCGGTGGGCACGCATCCGAAGGCACGGGGGTCGCCCACCCGCACGAGGTGCAGCGTGACGTCGGCGTCGAGTCGCCGGTGGGTGTCGAGCAGCGCCGAGAGGTCCGCCCCGGACAGCACGTCGCCGTTGAACACCAGCGCGGTGTCGTAGCGCAGTCTGTCCGCGACGTTGGCGATCGCACCGCCCGTGCCCAGCGGGTCGGTCTCGGTGACGTAGTCGATCTGCAGTCCGAACTTGCTGCCGTCGCCGAACTCCGACTCGAACACCTCCGACTTGTACGACGTGCCCAGCACCACGTGGTCGATGCCTGCTGCCGCGATCCGCGACAGCAGATGCGTCAGGAAGGGCAAGCCGGCGGTCGGCAGCATCGGCTTGGGCGCCGACAGCGTCAGCGGGCGCAGCCGGGTGCCCTGCCCGCCGACCAGGATGACAGCGTCCACGCGTGAGGGGTCGATGGGAGTTTCCACCACGTCAGCCACCTTCCGCCGGCTTGCGCCGGGCCCTCCGCCCATCGCGGCGAGCGCTCATCGCCGACCGCCGCACCGCCAGCGCCGACCTCACCCACAGCGCCGACCGCATCGCCCACCGCAACGGCGCCTGCCACCACCGGGAATGGCGGTCGGCAAGGTAAATGTAGGTGCTCGTGTGGTGGGCCGTGAGATAACGGGCAGGATCGCGGCCCGCGGCGTGGCCTTTGTCGTGCAGGATTTCGGCCGACGGCACGTACACGTTCTGCCAGCCGGCCCGGCCCATCCGGTCGCCGAGGTCGACGTCTTCCATATACATGAAGTAGCGCTCGTCGAATCCGTTCAATTCGTCGAATGCGGCCTTGCGCACCAGCAGGCACGACCCCGACAGCCAGCCGACCGGCCGTTCACTGGGTTGCAGCCGGTCCTGCCGGTAGGCCGCCGTCCACGGGTTGTTCTTCCAGAACGGGCCGACCACGGCGTGCAGGCCGCCCCGGATCAGGCTGGGCAGGTGGCGCGCCGACGGGTACACCGAGCCGTCGGGTTCACGGATCAGCGGGCCGAGCGCGCCGGCGCGCGGCCACCGCGCGGCCGCCTGCAGCAACTGGTCGATGCTCGCGGGCCCCCACTGCACGTCAGGGTTCGCGACGATGAAGAAGTCTGCCTCCGGGCCGAGTTCGGCGACTGCGCGGTTGACGGCCGCGCCGTAGCCGATGTTGGCGCCGGTGCGCAGCAATCTGGTGTTCGGATGTTCCGCCAGCGCGGTTTCGGGGCTGCCGTCGGTTGAGCCGTTGTCGGCTATCACCACGAATACCGGCCGGTCGGTGGCATGCGACAGCGTGGCCAGGAAGCGGTGCAGGTGCGGCCCGGGCGAGTACGTCACCGTCACCACCGCCAGATCGTCACTCACGTGACACCGCCAGATCGTCACTCACGTGGCGCGGCCACTTCGTCGCTCACGGCGTCGAGGGTATCCGGCCGGTTTCCCATCCGGCTTCGCGCAGTGCCACGGCCAGCGCATCGCGCCACGGCCGCAGCGGCGTCAGCCCGGCCGCGGCGGACAGGCGCGATGACAGCGCGGTGTAGCCC
>JBAPQQ010000343.1:0-16405 GCA_049280695.1 Mycobacterium sp. | reverse complement strand
GTCGACGAGGAGAAGATGAGCGCCACGCTCGGCGCGCGCACCGACGTCAAGATCCCGGTGATCGGCATCAGCAAGGCCGACGGGGCGAAGTTGCGGGCCCAGCCCGGCCCCGCGGCGATCAAGGTCGACGCCAAGGTGACAACCATCAAGGCGCACAACGTGATTGCGCAGACCAAGACCGGCTCCAAAGACAATGTGGTGTTGGCGGGAGCCCACCTGGACTCGGTGCCGGAGGGGCCCGGCATCAACGACAACGGCTCTGGCGTGGCGGCGGTGCTCGAGACCGCGGTGCAGATGGGTAGCTCGCCACCGATTGAGAACGCCGTCCGGTTCGCGTTCTGGGGAGCCGAGGAGGCCGGGCTGGTCGGTTCGATGAAGTACGTCGAGTCTCTGGACATCGACGCACTCAAGGACATTGCGCTCTACATGAACTTCGACATGATCGGCTCGCCGAACCCGGGGTATTTCACCTACGACGGCGACCAGTCGACGGCACTGGGATCCGACCAGAGCCCGCCGCGCGTGCCCGAGGGATCGGCAGGAATCGAACGCACGCTCGTCGCCTACCTGACCAACGCCGGAAAGACCGCCGAAGATACCTCTTTCGACGGCCGTTCCGACTATGACGGCTTCACCAAGGCCGGCATTCCGTCGGGCGGCCTGTTCACCGGCGCCGAAGAGAAGAAGAGCGCTGACCAGGCGCGGCTTTGGGGCGGCGAAGCCGACCAGCCGTTCGACCCCAACTACCACAAGCCGACCGACACGATTCAGTACGTCGACCGCACCGCGCTGGGGATCAACGGGCGCGGTGTGGCATATGCGGTGGGGCTGTACGCGCAAGACATCGGCGGACGTAACGGGGTGCCGGTTCGCGACGACCGCACCCGCCACCAGGTTGACTCGTAACGGGTGCGGTTCCCGGTCGTCGTCGGGTTGCCGCCGCCGGAAGTTGTCGGAGCCCCCTGCGATACTGATGCCATGTCCGCCAAGCAAATTCGCGACGACGGCGATGCTCAGCCCGCCGGTGATTCGCACCGGCTGATCGACGGTATGTGCGCGGACGCCCGGGTGGAGAATCGGGCGATTGCGGCACGGCTGGCCAAGATTGGTGAATTGTTCGACATGCGCCTGGCCGAGCGTGGAGAGGAGAAGGATTGCGCGGTCGACACTTGGGCCGCCGTGGGCGCGGAGGTGGCGGCGGCGTTACGCTGCAGCCGCGCAATGGCCAGTAGTTACATACACTATGCGGTCTCTTTGCGCGATGCGCTGCCGAAGGTGGCGTCGGTTTTCTCGGCCGGGGATATCGATTTTCGCACGGTGCAGGCAATCGTGTATCGCACTGCGTTGATCGAGGGCGAGGACAAGATCGCAGTGGTGGACCAGAAGCTCGCCATGCGCGCGCCGCGCTGGGGATCGCGGAGCGACAGCCGGCTGGCCGCCGCGATCGACCGGTCGGTACGTCACGTCGACGGTGATGCGGTGCGCCGCAAGCGCGAAAGGTTCAGCAAGCGCGAGATCAACATTTCTGACATCGACGACGGCCTCTACTCCGTATCCGGCAGCGTCTTCGCCGCCGATGGCAAGACGCTCGATCAACGCCTGGATGCGCTGGCCAACACGGTGTGTGAGGCTGATCCGCGTACCCGCAAAGAACGCCGCGCCGATGCATTGGGCGCATTGGCATTCGGCCACCAACGGCTGTCGTGCCGCTGCGGCGAAGCGAACTGCCCGGCCGGGGGGCCGGTGAAACCGTCGCACGTGACGATTCACATCGTCGCCGAGAAGGAAGCCGTCGACGGCGAATCACCGGCACCGGGCTATCTGGCGGAGGACGGCGCGCTGATCCCCGCGGAGATGGTTGCCCAACTGGCGCGGGAAGCCAAGCTGCGGCCGGTGGTCAGCCCGGTGGACGCGCCGCCGGAGCCCGGTTATCGGCCGTCGCAGAAACTCGCCGATTTCGTGCGCTGCCGTGATTTGACCTGCCGCGCGCCCGGGTGTGACGTGCCGGCGTTTCAATGTGACATCGACCATACGATCCCGTACCGCGACGGCGGCCTGACACACGCATCAAACCTCAAGTGCGAGTGCCGAACACATCACTTGCTGAAGACCTTCTGGGGATGGCGGGACAAACAGCTGCCTGACGGCACGGTGATCTGGACGCTGCCTTCGGGGCAGACCTACGTCACCTTGCCCGGTAGCGCGTTCGTGTTCCCGACGTTGTGCGCCCCGACGGGTGAACTGCCGCCGCCGGATCCCAAGCGCGCCGACCGCGAGGGTGATCCGCGGGTGATGATGCCGCGGCGCAAGACCACCCGCGCCGAGAACCGGGCGAAGTACCTTGCCGCCGAACGCGCCCGCAACGTCAAGTTACGCCAAGCTTGCCGAAAAGCCTGGGAAGAAGTCTATTTCCCGACCCCGTCACCAACCGATGGCGACGACGACGATCCACCGCCGTTCTGATCAGACAGCGAGTTACCGGATCGCAAGCAGCGGTTCGGGTGCCCACGCCGGCCAACGGGCCGCGCCGATGATCTTGCCGACCCGATGAGGATCAGCAGTCGATGAACTCGTGGATTGAGGGCCTCCTCGACATCGAGGACATGCGCCGGCGCTGTGCCGCGCATGAAAAGTGGATGACGGACCACCCTGAGGCCGTCTCGTTCAGCGAAAGCTGGGCCGATCGGAACCTCGAGGAGCTGGCAAAGCGTTGACGGCCTCCCCGCGCCGAAGGGACGTCTGGACTATCGGCAACGGCATCAGCGTGTTGGTGATCTCCTCCACCGTGCACAACGAGATCGCAACCGAACCGGTTCAGGCACTCACCGACGTGAACACCATGCTGTTCAAGATCCTTGCCCCGCCCGAACGGTGAGCCCGCGTAAACGGAAATGCGCACCCGACTTCACACACTGAGGACGCTCGTCGCCGCAGAATGAGGCCACGATGAATCTTGCGGGTGTCGCGCCGGGGTTAGTTCAGTTCCGCGGCTACCAACGAAAATGGCTGCGCGGCGACGTGCTGGCCGGCCTCACCGTGGCCGCCTACCTCGTCCCTCAGGTGATGGCCTACGGCAGCCTGGCGGGTCTGCAGCCCGTCGCCGGGCTGTGGGCTGCGCTGGGACCGCTCGCCGTGTACGCGGTATTCGGCTCCTCGCGGCAGTTGTCCGTCGGCCCGGAGTCCACCACCGCGTTGATGACGGCGGCCGTGCTGGCGCCGTTCGTCGTGGGTGATGCCGGGCGTTACGCCGCCCTGGCGGCCGCGGTGGCCATCCTCGTCGGCGCGGTCTGCTTTCTGGCCGGCCTCGCGCGGCTCGGATTCTTGGCCAATCTCCTGTCACGCCCGGTGCTGGTCGGCTACATGACGGGTATCGCCGTCGTGATGGTTGCCAGCCAGCTGGAAAAGCTGACCGGCATCCCGGTTCGTGGTGACGCGTTCATCGAGCAGATCCGCTCGCTGGCGGCCGGGGTGGCACAAGCACACTGGCCGACGATCGCGCTGGCGGCGGCGGTTCTGGTGGCGCTGCTGGCGATGGGCCGGTGGTTACCGCGCGTGCCGGGCCCATTGATCGCGGTGCTCGCAGCGACCGCGGTCGTATGGCTGTTCTCGTTGGACTCCAACGGTATTGGAGTGGTCGGGCAGGTGCCGCGCGGATTTCCAAGGCCGACCGTGCCGGACGTGTCCCTGCACGACTTCGCGTCGCTGGTGTTGCCGGCGTGCGGCATCGCCATTGTTGCATTCTCCGACAACATCTTGACCGCACGGACATTTGCGGCCCGCCGAGGCGAAATCCTGGACGCCAACGCTGAGTTGCGTGCTCTCGGGTTGTGCAACGCGGCAGCGGGTGTGACACCGGGCTTTCCGGTCAGTTCCAGCGGCAGCCGCACCGCACTCGGTGATGCGGTCGGCAGCCGCACTCAGATGTTCTCGTTGATCATGCTGGCCGTGGTGTTGGTGGTGATGCTGTTCGCCCACGATGTGCTGGCGTCGTTCCCCAACGCCGCGCTGGGCGCATTGATCGTCTTCGCCGCGATGCGCCTGGTGGACGTCCAGGCGTTTCGGCGGCTGGCGCGGTTTCGTCGCAGCGAATTCGTCCTGGCATGTCTGACGACTGCGGCGGTCTTGGGTCTCGGCATCCTGTACGGCGTGCTGGTTGCGGTGGGGCTGTCGATACTTGATCTGCTGCGCCGTGTGGCACACGCCCACGACAGCGTGCTCGGGTTCGTGCCCGGCCTGGCCGGCATGCACGACATCGAGGATTATCCGGACGCCCAGCCAGTTCCAGGGTTGGTGGTGTACCGCTACGACGCGCCGCTGTGCTTCGCCAACGCCGAGGACTTCCGCAAGCGGGCACTGCGGGCGGTCGACACGAACCCGGTGCCCGTGGAATGGTTCGTGCTCAACGCCGAAGCGAACGTCGAAGTCGACCTCACCGCGCTGGACGCCTTGGACGCCCTGCGGGCCGAATTGACCGGTCGAGGAATCGTTTTCGCGATGGCGCGGGTGAAGCACGACCTCCACGACGCGCTACAGGCCGCGCGCATCCTCGACAAAGTCGGTGAAGACCGGATCTTCATGACATTGCCCACGGCGGTCGAGGCGTTCAATCAGCGGCGCACGGGGCCGGTCACGCCATCAGATTAGAGAAGGCAAGTAGTACGAAAAGGTAGTATAGTGTCGATATGGCTGACGTGCCGGTGCGAGAACTCAATCAGGACACCGCGGGCGTTCTCACCCGGGTCAAACAGGGTGAGCGCGTCAACATCACCGAACGTGGCCGGGTGATCGCCAGCATCATTCCGGCACGGGACAATCCTCTGTCGAACTTGATCAGTTCTGGAAAGCTCCGCCCGGCAACGATCTCCGGCCCGGCGCCGCGTCCCGTAGGGCCAGTCAAGACCGATCAGGAAGGCGGGGAGCTGCTGCGCGAAATGCGCGACTCCGAGCGCTACTGATGATTTACGTCGACACCTCGGCCCTTGTGAAACTCGTACGGCGCGAGCCGGAGAGCGATGCGCTCGCAGACTGGCTCGATGAGCGAGGACCGACCCCCTGGGTCGCGTCGGCGTTGATCGAGGTTGAACTGACCCGAGCCTTGCGCCGATCCGATCCGAAACTGATCGGGGACGTGCCCCCAATCATCGCCCGCGTCGCTCGCTACGAGATCGACGACGTGGTGCGCGCAGCAGCAGCGGCATATCCAGATCCAGACCTTCGATCCTTGGACGCGATTCATCTGGCGACGGCGAAGTCGGTGTTCGGGGGCTCACTAACCGCGTTCGTCGCCTACGACGAACGCCTTCTCAGTGCCGCAGCGGACCAGGGCCTTGCAGTTGAACATCCCGGTCGTTAAGCGTTGACGGTTTCGGTGTCCTGGTGTTCGTGGTGGTGGTGAGCCGCCGCGTGCCGCCACAGCGCGATGGCGAGGCCCGAGAGCAACACCCAGCCGGCCAGCGCGACCGTGATCGTCCATGCCCGGCGTATCGCGAGCGCGCTCTGGCATGCGTCGACCAGGTTCCCCCGCCCGCCGGCCTGGGTGGCTATCTCAGCCTGTGCCAGGTCCGTGTTGTATCCGGTGCCGCACTTGACCTGCCAGCCCCACTGATCCCACGCATCGATGAACACCGGGAAGTTCAACGCCAGCAGACCCGTAGCGAGCAGTACGGCGCCGACGCAGAATATGAGCCAACCACGGTTCGTCACAAAGCCTCCCGGGCCTCTTGGGTGTTTTCAGACCATGCAGACGTCAGAGATCATCAACGCCGGCCAGAAGAGGATGGCTCCCAGGAAGGAGAACATCATGTCTGCGCCGTGCATCTCGTGCAGATGGCGGGTGTGGTTGACCGACCAGAGCACTCCGACGAGCAGGTAGGGGAATCCGACGAGGAACGCGAGTCCGATCAATTCCGCGATCGAGATGCGGTAGGCGAGCAACTGGCGAACCTTCGCGAGCACGATCAGTATGTTAATGGCTGTTCTCGACACAAGCGAGCCCCCCACCAGTATTTGCTGCTGCATCGCCGCGCATGTGTACAGCGATTCGGCACCGGGGTACGGTGTCGCGGTGGCCGCCATTCCCGCCGATTCCCCCGCCCCGCCCCGGCGCCGGCCCAAGGACCGCAAGGCGCAGGTGGAGCGGGCCGCAGCCGAGGCGTTCAGCGCAGCCGGATACCACGCGGTGCGGATGGAAGCGATCGCGGCCAAGGTCGGCATCTCCGCGCCCGCGCTCTACCGCCACTACCCGAGCAAGTACGACCTGTTCCGCGCGGCCGTCCTCAACCTCGGCCAGCAGCTCGTCGACTGCACCGAATTCGTCGACAGCGAGCCGCGAGCCACCCTCGCGCAGGTGATCTCCGCGCTGATCGACGTCACACTCGCCAACCGCGGCTCTGGCGGGCTCTACCGGTGGCACTCGCACTATCTGCGGCCCCCGGACCAGGCGCTACTCGCCGACCAGATGCGACTCGTCAACCAGCGAATCCACAAGCCGCTCAACCTTATTCGGCCCGGGCTGTCCTCGCGGCAGCGGTGGATGCTGTCGGCTGCGCTGCTGTCTGTCGTCGGCAGCATCGTCGACCACCGCGTAGCGATGCCGGCCGGGGACATCCGCGCGTTGCTCACCGACGTGGGGGTGGCGGTGCTCTACGCCGACTTGCCCACCGGCGGCGAATCGTTGCCGGAACCGCCTCGGCCGAAACTGTTCTCGGATGCCGGGGTATACGAGTCGCTGCTGCGCGCGTCGATGACGCTCTTCGAGGAGCGGGGCTATCGCGAGACGAGCATGGAGCAGATCGCCGCGGCGGTGGGCATGCCGACGTCGGGCATCTACCGGTACTTCTCCGGCAAGAGCGACATCCTGGCGATAGCCATGCGACGCGCAGCCGACCGGATCTCCGGCGAGTTGTCGATGATCCTGGGCATCGACGACCATCCGCGCCAAGTGTTGACCCGGCTCATCGCCACCTATGTGGCGACGTCTTTCGCGAACCCGGAGCTGGTGTTCGTCTACTACGCCGAGCGCGTCAACCTGGCGCCGGCCGACGAAGTGCTGCTACGCAACGTGCAGAAGTCGACAATCGACTCGTGGGTGGATCTGGCCACGTCAGCGTGGCCGGGGCTCACCGGCATCCAGGCCCGGTTCCGCGTGCACGCGGCGATGGCGCTCGTCGTGGACGTCGGACGGCTGGTGCGCTACGACGCGTCCGCGCATTCGCAGGCCTGCGTGCGCCGACTGATGGAACTCACGCTGCTCGGTTCTTGAGAACGTTGGCGGCCAGGTACCCGCCATAGCCGAGCAGTCCGACCACGCCGAGCTTGCGTGTTCTCGGCACCGCCAGGGCCAGGCCGAGCACCGTCTCGGCTGCTCCGTCGATGTAGAGATGCTGCTCGGTGTCGTCCGGAAACGCTGTCGCGGTGATGTCCTCGAACACCTCCGGCTTGACGAAGTGCGCGAGGCCCACGCCGGCCAGGCCCAGACCGGCCAGGGTGACGAGTTTCGACATCGGGGGGTCCTCTCAGGCGATGGTGTAGTCGCTCAACGGGAATCGCGATGCCTCGCGCACGGCCACCCGCGTCGGCATCGGGCGCAGCAGCGTCGCCTCGCCGTGGGGGTCGAAGTAGTACGAGCGTGACGCCCCGCAGTGACCGAGCACGAAGACCGAGTCGCCGACCAATCCCGTCATCCGCTCCAGATACCGGGCGTTGGCATCCTCGGTCACCTCGAACGTGGTCGCCTCACGACGGATCACCTCGCCGAACAACCGACTCATGTGGCGCATCTGGTATTCCATCGTGTTGAAGAAGTTCAGGCCGAGGAATCCGTACGGGCCAGCCAAGATCAGCAGGTTGGGGAAGCTGGGTATCGACATGCCCTGATAGGCCTGGAACCTGTTGTCGCGCCACCACTTTCCAAGGTTGCGGCCATTGCGTCCGATGATCTCGATAGCGGGAAAGTTCGCCTCCCACAGATCGAAGCCCGTCGCCAGCACCAGCGTGTCGACGGGCGTCTTGGTGCCGTCGTTGCCCACGATGCCGTCGGCCACGATGCGTTCGATGCCGCTGGTCTGCAAGTGCACGTTGGGTTTGGTGAACGTCCGGTAGTAGGTGTTGGAGAACGTCGGTCGCTTGCAGCCGAAGTCGTAATCCGGGGTGAGCTTGGTCCGAAGTTCCTTGTCGCGTATCGACGCAAAGCGGTGGATTTTCGCCAGGTCGGAAGCAGCCACGATCATGCGCCGGAAGAACAGCTGCCGGTAGTGGATACTGACAGCCGTGAAGAACTCGTAGATCGCGTCCGTCACCCAGCGCAGAGCCCCTTGCGCCAGTGGCATTTTCGCGAACAGCTGCCTGACGCCTTTGGGGACCGGGACGTCGAACTTCGGCACCACGTGGATCGGGGTGCGCTGATAGACCGTCAGGTCGGCGGCTTCCTTCGCCAGCTCCGGAACCAGCTGGACCGCGGTGGCGCCGGTGCCGATGATCGCGATCCGGCGGTGCTTCAGAGAGTAGGTGTGGTCCCAGGCGCCGGAGTGGATGACTTTGCCCTCGAACGTGTTGACGCCGGGGATCTCCGGGGTGTGTGGCTGTGACAGGAAGCCGGTGGCGGTGATCAAGTACCGGGATGTCAACGTCTCGCCGCCGGCCAGCGCGACCCGCCACAGCTTGTCCTCGTCGTCCCACCGGGCACCCTCGACGTTCGTGTCGAACCGGATGTGCCGGCGCACGTCGTACTTGTCGGCCACGTCGTGGGCGTACTGATTGATCTCCGCGCCGGTCGAGAACAGCCGTTTCCAGTTCGGGTTCGGTTCGAACCAGTAGGAATAGCTGGTGGTCGGTACGTCGACCGTCAGCCCCGGGTAGTGGTTGACGTGCCAGGTCCCGCCCAGGTCGTTCTCTCGGTCGAGGATGACGAAATTCTGGTAGCCCAGCCGCTTGAGTTGGATTGCGGCACCGATCCCCCCGAAGCCGGCGCCGACGATTATCACGTCGAACTGCTGCTCGGTCATGGAAAAAAGGTACCTGAGGTACCCGGCTGGCGACGAAACGGCGCGATCGTCCGTGCGAAGCCGTTACGTCACTGTCTGATGGAGCCGGTTCGCTTGTCTCGCGTGATTGCGATGCACGCCACGTCCCGGTCACCGCGATCCCAGGTTTCCTGGCTGGGATATAGCAGGAAGTTGCTGATACCCCGGTCGTTTGCCGCATCCGGTGCGTAGGCGTTCAGAGCGGACACGCACCGCTGTTCGTAGTCGTTCTGCATGGCCGCCTGGCCGGGGAAGTTGTCGCCGGACACCCGGATCATCGCGTAGACCTCGCCCTCGTGCGGCTCGTCACACGACACCTTCGGCAGCCTGAGCACGTTGGCTCCGTCGGCGGGCGCGTCGGCGATGCAGTCACCGGTCTTGATGTTGGTGGCCTGCACGGAGCCGTTGTCGAAGACCATCACCGCGATGACGATGGCGGCGATCACGAACACCCATGCGCCGGAGATGATCAGGCCGGCGATCGCCATGCCGCGGCCGCCTTGCCGGCCGCCCTTGGTCTGGTTCAGCGCGATGACGCCGAAGATCACACTGAGCAGGACGGCGCCGATGATGCCCAGGATCAGCGACGCGATGGCGAAGCCGTTGGTCTTCGGCCGCGGCGGATATTGCGCCGGATATTGCGCCGGAGGCTGCCCGTACTGGCCGTAGGGGTGATACCCGGGCTGCTGGTACGGCTGGTAGCCGGGCGGAGGCCATGGGTATGTCATGCCATGAACGTAACGGCCGGCGCCGCAATTCGGGCGGGTTATCCGACGAGCCGCTGGGCGGCGTCCACCGCCGGCTTCGACACGTCCAACGTCTTGGAGCCCAGGTCGTGGCGGGCGCCGGTGATCTCGACGATCTCGGTGGGCGCCGGGATGAGCGCTGCCGCGGCCCGTAGTTCGTCGAGGGTGCCGAACGCGTCGCCGGTGCCGTGGATGAACACGGTCGGCACGGCGATCCGCGGGAGGTGCTCGATCCTGAGCCGGTCGGGCTTGCCCGGCGGATGCAGGGGATACGAGAACAACGTCAACACATCGACGATCAACGCCTCGTCGGCGACGGCCATCGACGTCTGCCGGCCGCCGTAGGAATGCCCGCCTGCGACGACAGGGCCGTCGGCCAGACTCCTGGCCACCTCAACCGCTTCGGCGATGCCCACCCGGTCGGTGGCCGCCGAGCCGGACGGCGGCCCCGTGGGCCGGCGGCACCGGAAGGGCAGGTTGTAGCGCACCGCGAGCCACCCTCGGCGGGCCCACTCGTCGCACAGCTGTTTCAGCAGCGCCGACTCGCGGCTGCCGCCGGCGCCGTGCGTGAGCACCACCACGCCCTTCGGCGTGCCGTCCGGCTCGTGCCCGACGCCGGCGATGTCGTCGAGGTTCAGCTGCACAGCCGTCCGAGAACCTCGCCGGCCTCGGCATCTTCCACCAACGGGGTGGCCTCGATCGGAATCACCTCCACATCCCTTCGCGTCACTTTCCCGTGAGCAATTGAAAGGGTATGCCCGGTGCCGCGGCGGCATAGCGTAGTCGACTACTCCACTGACCCAAGGCGAAACAGGGCAGACACGGGTCCGTGGCCGTGGCCCAGCGGATAGCCGGCCCGGATGCATTCGGTCACCCACCGCTTGCCGAACGCGACCGCATCGGGCACCGAATAGCCATGCGCGAGTGCGCATGCCGTCGCGGCGGCCAACGTGTCGCCGGCGCCGTGGTCGTTGCCGGTGGCTACGCGCTGCGCGTCGAACTCGTGGAACTGCGTGCCGTCGAACAACAGGTCCGCGCTGTGCGCCGAACCGCGCAGGTGGCCACCCTTGACCAGCACCCACTGCGGGCCGAGCGCGTGCAGCGCCCGCGCGGCCTCCTGCTTGGACGCGGGGTCGACGACCTCGACGTCCACCAGCAGGCGCACTTCGTCGAGGTTGGGTGTGATCAACGTGGCGAGTGGAAACAGTTGGCGCTTCAGTGAATCCACTGCCGACGGATGCAGCAGCGGGTCGCCGTGCATCGACGCGCACACCGGGTCGACGACCAACGGCACCGCTTCGGCCAAACCCTGCTCGGTCCACGTCGTCGCCACCGCTTCGATGATCGCCGACGACGCGAGCATTCCCGTCTTGGCGGCCTGCGCACCGATGTCCGACGCGACTGCCTCGATCTGCCCGGAGATGACGTCCACCGGTATCTCGTGGAAGCCTTTGACGCCCAGCGAGTTCTGTACCGTCACCGCGGTGACGGCGACCAGCGCGTGCACGCCGAGCAGCGCGCAGGTACGCATGTCGGCCTGGATGCCGGCACCTCCGCCGGAGTCCGACCCGGCGATGGTCAACACCCGCAACGGTGTCTCGCCGGGGTGCGGGACGGGGAGGAAGCTCACTGCGCGACCGGCAGATACACCCGCCCGCCCTGCTCGACGAACTCGCGGGACTTGTCGGCCATCGCGTCGCGCACGTCCTGGCTGATGCGCATCGAGCAGAACTTCGGTCCGCACATCGAGCAGAAGTGGGCGGTCTTGGCGGGTTCTGCCGGCAGCGTCTCGTCGTGGAAGGACCGGGCGGTGTCGGGGTCGAGCGACAGCGCGAACTGGTCGTGCCACCGGAATTCGAACCGGGCGGTGGACAGCGCGTCGTCACGTTGCTGAGCGCGCGGGTGGCCCTTCGCCAGATCCGCGGCGTGCGCGGCGATCTTGTACGCAATCACGCCGTCCTTGACGTCCTTGCGGTCGGGCAGCCCTAGATGTTCCTTCGGGGTGACGTAGCACAGCATCGCGGTGCCGGCCTGAGCGATCATCGCCGCGCCGATGGCCGACGTGATGTGGTCGTACGCGGGCGCGATGTCGGTGGCCAGCGGACCGAGCGTGTAGAACGGCGCTTCCTCGCAGAGCTCTTCCTCCAGCCGCACGTTCTCGGCAATCTTGTGCATCGGGACGTGCCCCGGGCCTTCGATCATCACCTGCACGCCATGGGATTTCGCGATCTTGGTCAGCTCGCCCAGCGTGCTCAATTCCGCGAACTGGGCGGCGTCGTTGGCGTCGGCAATCGAACCCGGCCGCAGCCCGTCGCCGAGCGAGAACGTCACGTCGTAGCGGGCGAGGATCTCGCACAGCTCGTCGAAGTTGGTGTACAGGAACGACTCCCGGTGGTGAGCCAGCATCCAGGCCGCCATGATCGAGCCGCCTCTGGACACGATGCCGGTGACCCGGTCCACGGTCAGCGGGATGTAGCGCAGCAGCACGCCGGCGTGCACGGTCATGTAGTCGACACCTTGCTCGCACTGCTCGATCACGGTGTCGCGGTAGGCCTCCCACGTCAGCGCGGCCGGATCGCCGTTGACCTTCTCCAGGGCCTGATAGATCGGAACCGTCCCGACCGGCACCGGCGAGTTGCGCAGGATCCACTCGCGGGTCAGGTGGATGTCGCGGCCGGTGGACAGGTCCATGATCGTGTCGGCGCCCCAACGGGTGGCCCACACCATCTTGTCCACCTCTTCGGCGATCGACGAGGTGACCGCCGAGTTGCCGATGTTGGCGTTGACCTTCACCAGGAATGCCTTGCCGATGATCATCGGCTCGGATTCGGGGTGGTTGTGGTTGGCGGGGATCACCGCACGGCCACGGGCCACCTCGTCGCGCACCGACTCGGCCGGCACGCCCTCGCGCTGGGCGATGAACGCCATCTCCGCGGTGACCTCTCCCGTCCGCGCGCGCTGCAATTGGGTGCCGCGGTCCCGCACGATGCCGGGCCGCGGCGGCAGCCCGCGGTCCAGGTCGATCGTCGCGCCGGGGTCGGTGTAGGGGCCGGACGTGTCGTACAGATCGAGGTGTTCGCCGTTGGAGAGGTGCACCCGACGGAACGGCACGCGGGCACCCGACGCGAGCTCTGAGTAGAACTTCGTGCTGCCCTCGATGGGGCCGGTGGTCACGGACAGATCGGTCATTGCAACTCCCTACGCCGGCATTACCCGGTCAGGTTCGTACGGTCGACGGCGCCAGCCGTCCTCTCAGCGCATTGCGTGCGCTCCCGCGTGGACGGTTCCACGCTAGCGCAGTGGCCTGTGGGTAGGGAATAGCGATTGGCCCCGATTCATTTGTATAGCTAACATATGCATTCTGGGCCGATACCTGACGCGAGCTGACGACGACCGAGATGACGACTGAGATAGAGATGGCGAAGACCCCCATCATCACCAACCCGGTGATGGCGGTCGCCGAGACCGACCGCCGGCGGCGCCGCTGGGACCGCGACCATCCGCGATACAAGTGGATCGCGCTGTCCAACACCACGCTGGGCATGCTGCTGGCGACCATCAACGCGTCGATCGTGCTCATCTCGCTGCCGGCCATCTTCCGCGGGATCGGGCTGAACCCGCTCGCCCCGGCCAACGTCAGCTACCTGCTTTGGATGCTGATGGGCTATCTGGTCGTCACCGCGGTGCTGGTGGTGCTGTTCGGCCGGCTCGGCGACATGTTCGGCCGGGTGCGCATCTACAACCTGGGCTTCGCGGTGTTCACCGTCGCGGCGGTTGCGCTGTCCTTCGACCCGTTCAACCTCGACGGGGGAGCGTTGTGGCTGATCGCCTGGCGCGTGGTGCAGGGCGTCGGCGGCGCGATGCTGATGGCGTCGTCGGCGGCGATCCTCACCGACGCGTTTCCCTCCAACCAGCGGGGTATGGCGCTCGGCGTGAACATGGTCGCGGCCGTTGCGGGCTCGTTCCTCGGCCTGCTGATCGGCGGAGTGCTCTCCGAGTGGGACTGGCGTGCCATATTCTGGGTCGGGGTGCCGATCGGCCTGCTCGGCACGGTGTGGAGTCTGCGGTCGCTGCACGAGGTCGGCGTGCGCCGCCGCGGCCGGCTGGACTGGGCCGGCACCGTGACGTTCGGCGTGGGCCTGACGGTTCTGCTCGCCGGTTTCACCTACGGCATCCAGCCGTACGGCGGACACCCGACCGGGTGGACCAATCCGTGGGTGTTGGGCTCGATCGCGTCGGGCTTTCTGTTGCTGGTGGCGTTCTGCGTCGTCGAGTTGCGGGTGGCGCAGCCGATGGTGAACATCCGGCTGTTCGGATCGACCGGATTCGGAATGGGCAACCTGGCCGGGCTCATGTCGTCGGTGGGTCGCGGTGGCCTGCAGTTCATGCTGATCATCTGGCTGCAGGGCATCTGGTTGCCGCTGCACAGCTACAGCTTCGAGTCGACGCCGCTGTGGGCGGGCATCTACATGCTGCCGATGACGTTCGGGTTCCTCGTCGCCGGCCCGCTCGCCGGGTCGCTCGCCGACCGGTTCGGCGCGCGGCCGTTCACGGTCAGCGGGATGCTGTTGATGGCGGTGACATTCATCGCACTGGTGATGATTCCCGTGAACTTCGACTACTGGCTCTTCGCACTGCTTGTGTTCCTCAACGGCTTGGGCGGCGGCATCTTCACCGCACCGAACACCGCGACGATCATGTCCAGCGTGCCCGCCGAGGAGCGCGGCGCCGCCTCGGGTGTGCGCGCGACGTTCTTCAACGCCGGCTCCTCGCTGTCGATCGGCATCTTCTTCTCGCTGATGATCGTCGGGCTCGCGAACACGCTGCCGAGCGCATTGAGCAGCGGGCTGCAGGCTCAAGGCGTGTCAGCGCCGGTGGCCCACGAGGTTGCCAACCTGCCGCCGGTGGGGAGCCTGTTCGCGGCGTTCCTCGGCTACAACCCGATCGCCGAACTGCTGGCGCCGTCGCACGCGCTTCAGCAACCCGGCGTCAACGCCGAGCACCTCACCGGGAAGTCGTTCTTCCCCGAGCTGATCTCCGGGCCCTTCCATGCCGGGCTGACCGTGGTCTTCGTCGCGGCCGCGGTGATGATGCTGATCGGAGCGGCCGCGTCGGTGCTCAATCCCGGCCGGTATGCCGACGAACTCGAGGACGTCTGATTGCGGGCCGGGCACGACCCTGGTGCAGATCTCGGCAGAATTAACGCCTGACGCGCTCAACCGCCGCCTAAAATTCAACGGGTGTTCATCGGCGACGCGCGGCTGCTGCGGTGGCGCGCGCCGTCGACCCGGGGGCGGGTGGGCGTCGCCGTCGCGCTGATCGTCTCGCTGTTGGTGGCGCTGCAGGTCGCCGCCGGCCGTGCCGGGTTCCAGGGCCCCCTGCACAGTCTGGTCAGCGACTACGTCGCCACCCCCAAGTCGATGACGGTGCCGTGGGTGGGCCTCGGCGTGGCGATGGTCGGCCTTTCGGTGCGCCATCGCCTTGCGGCGCTGTCGATTGCCGCCGCGCTGGACCTGGCCTTCGCTGCCGAGCGGCTGCTGCGCGGCGGTGGGTTCGCACTCGGAAACGGGCCGGTGATCGTGGTGACCGGCCTCGCGGTGCTGGCCCTGTGGCGATGGCACGGCGAGCAGCGGCGCAACGCGTTGCGGGCCAACGCGTTTGCGATCCTGCTGATCCTGGCCACCAAGGTCGGCGATGCGTGGCTGCGCATCACCGCGATCTCGCGACCGACGGTGTGGGACGAGTACGCGTTGTTGGCCGATCACTCCCTTGCGCAGCCGGCATGGTTGTTGGGCCGGTTGATCGACACGGCCGGTCCGGTGTTCTCGGGCGCGCTGCACTGGGTGTACATCGAATTGCCCGCGGCGGCAATGGTGGTCGCGGTCTACCAACTGCGCCACGTCACCAGGAGCGGCTGGCCGCGGCACTTCATGATGCGCTCTTTTCTGGTACTGGGCCTGGTCGGGCCGGTGATCTACATCCTGTTCCCGATCGTCGGTCCCGCTTACGCATTCAGCGCTGCGGGCGGGGGATTCCAACTCGGCGACTATTGGTCGCACGCTCTTCCGCCGGTCGACATCTCTCCGGCGCCCGTCGCCTTCGACGACGAGACCGCGCGCAACTGCATGCCTTCGATGCATACCGCTTGGGCGACAGCAGTTTTCATCCATAGCCGGAGCGGCCCCCGGTGGCTGCGATGGGGCGGCACCTTCTGGCTGGTGGGCACGCTCGCGGCGACACTGGGCTTCGGCTACCACTACGGTGTCGACCTGATCGCGGGCGCGGTGCTGTGTCTGACGGTGGAATCGGCGCTGCGCGAACCCCGTTGGGGCGGGAACTGGCCGCGGCTGTGGCTGGTGGGCGCCGGCTCGTGCTTCTTCGCGGCGCTGCTGCTGGCCTGCCGGTACTTGGCTGAAGCGATGGCGCGGTTCCCGCAGCTGTTCGGGCCGATGCTCGTCGGCGCGCTGGCGGTGTTCGTCGGCGCGTTCTACGCGGCCTTCTTCGGCCAGGCCCGTTTCGTGGTGGCTCTTCGAAGGCAGCCGGAGTACGGCTGACCAGGCGGGGCTCAACCCAGTTCGACGAGCACCGGGGCGTGATCGCTGGGCGCCTTGCCTTCACGTTCCTCGCGGACGATCTCGG
>JBAPQQ010000342.1:0-1793 GCA_049280695.1 Mycobacterium sp. | reverse complement strand
GTCCGGCTGGGGTACGCGCAGCCGGTGGGGAATCCGTGTCCGGCCTACCACCCGGCCGTCCTCGTCGGCGGCCACGGCCTTGACGGCGGTGGTGCCGATGTCGATGCCGAGTGTGACCCCTTTGGCTGACACGCGCGTCACCGTACGCCAACATGGGCAGACGTGAACGGACTTCGCGTGCTGGTGACGGCACCGTTGCGCGGTCCGGGTATGGACACGCTGGCACAGCTCGCCGACGTCGTCTACGACCCGTGGATCGACCAGAGCCCGCTGCGCATTTACGACGCCGTCCAGCTGGCCGAGCGGGTCAGTTCAGAAGCCGCCGATATCGTTGTGGTGGAAAGTGATTCGGTGCGCGGACCGGTGTTCGATCTGGGGCTGCGGGCGGTCGTCGCCACGCGCGGCTATCCCACCAACGTCGACGTCGACGGAGCCACTGCCGCTGGGATCCCGGTGCTCAACACACCCGGCCGGAACGCCGACGCGGTGGCGGAGATGACCGTGGCGCTGCTGTTCGCGGCGACGCGGCACGTCGTGACCGCCGACGCGGACATTCGGGCCGGCGAGACGTTCCGCGGCGGCACCATTCCGTACCAGCGCTTCCGCGCATGGGAGCTGGCCGGGCGCACGGCGGGGCTGGTCGGCCTCGGCGCGGTCGGGCGCGCGGTGAAGTGGCGGCTGACCGGGTTGGGCCTGTCGGTGATCGCGCACGACCCGTACAACCGCGACGCCCGGCACAGCTTCGACGAACTCTTGGCCGAGGCCGACGTGATCTCCCTGCATGCGCCGGTCACCGATGAAACGGTCGGGATGATCGGCGCCGAGCAATTCGCGGCGTTGCGGGACGGCGCGGTCTTCCTCAATACGGCCAGGGCCCAACTTCACGACGCCGACGCTCTGGTGGCTGCTCTGCGCAGCGGGAAGGTGTCCGCGGCGGGCCTCGACCATTTCGCCGGAGAATGGCTGGCCGCCGATGATCCGCTGACCACCCTGCCGAACGTGGTGCTGACGCCTCACATCGGCGGGGCGACGTGGAACACTGAAGCGCGGCAGGCGCAGATGGTCGCCGACGGACTGGCGGCGCTGCTGACCGGGCGCCGGCCCGCCCATATCGTGAACCCGGAGGTGCTCGGGTGAGATTCGTCGACAACGCGGAGGCGGCGGTGCTGGCCGCGGCCAAGGACATGCTGCGCCGCGGACTGGTGGAGGGCACCGCGGGCAACCTTTCGGCCCGCCGGCAGGACGGCGATCTCGTCATCACACCGTCGTCTGTGGACTATGCGGCAATGGCGCTCGACGATCTCGTGGTGGTCGACCCGGACGGTGCAGTGCTGGAGGCGAAGGACGGCCGATCGCCGTCGACGGAGATGCATCTGCATCTGGCGTGCTACCGGTCGTTCGACGACATCGGCAGCGTCATCCACAGCCATCCGGTGTGGGCCACCATGTTCGCGGTTGCGCGCCAA
The DNA here is from genome assembly GCA_049280695.1 of Mycobacterium sp. GTDB lineage: Bacteria > Actinomycetota > Actinomycetes > Mycobacteriales > Mycobacteriaceae > Mycobacterium. Next base: position 327 of record JBAPQQ010000342.1, on the reverse strand, counting down.
CCGATTCCGGCGTGCATCGACGAGTTCGCGGTGTACTGCGGCGGCGACGTGCGGTGCGCGGAGTACGCCGCATCGGGCACCCCCGACGTCGGCGCCAACGCGGTCAAGGCGCTGGAGGGCCGGGCGGCGGCGCTGATCGCCAACCACGGCCTGGTGGCGGTCGGACCGCGCCCGGACCGCGCGTTGCATGTCACCGCGCTGGTCGAGCGGACAGCTCAGATCATCTGGGGCGCAAAGGCACTCGGCGGCGCCGTGCCGATACCGGAGCAGGTCAACGACGGCTTCGCCGGGATTTACAGGTATCTGCGCGCCAACCCGATGTAGCGA
>JBAPQQ010000341.1:0-2244 GCA_049280695.1 Mycobacterium sp. | reverse complement strand
CCTCCACACTGCTGCGGGAGCACCGCGGTGACGGCCACGTCGCGGTGCTGACCGCCGAAGGGATTTCGGGCCGGGAGTCCAACGTGTTGCACGCCGCCGCCGGGAAGGTGCAGAAGGAGTACATGATGCGGGCCCGCGACTACGACAACGAGACGTGGCAGCGGCACGAACAGGCGCTGACCGAGCGCGGACTACTCGACGAGTCGGGGGCGTTGACGGCAGCGGGCGCCAAGTTCAAGGACCACATCGAGTCGGCCACCGACCGGCTGGCGTTGTCGGCACTGGACGCGCTCGACGACCACGACGTCGAGAAGCTGTTCCAGGCGCTCACCCCGATCACGCGCCGCGTCATCGCCGGCGGCGACATCCCCGCGATGACACCGATGGGGTTGGATCGTGACGGCCTCGGCGAGGTTACTTGGTCGGGTCGTGGCCCCAGTTCATCAGCGAGTAGCGCCACTTCGAGTCCTTGACGTCGCCCGCGGGACGTTGTGCCAGATGGCGTTTCGTGTAGCCGACGACCTTGCGCATGTGTGCGTAGTCATCGTCGGACAGCTCCGCCTTCTTCGATTCGAGGATGGACACGATTCGCCGGCCGCTCTGATGGCCGGTGGATTCACCGCCGTCTGACTTCTGCCCCGCGTCTTTCGACTCGTCGGTGTCGAGCCAGCGCTTTAGTTCGGCGGCGGTCATGTTCACGACGTCGCGGAATTCGCTCCAAGTGGTCTCGGTGTCGTCGGCCATGTCACTTCGACTTCTTGTGCAGCGCTTCGGGCTTGTGCACCGCGTCGTTGCCGCTCTTGTCACTGCGCACGCGGTACTGCGGATCGTCCTCGGACGCTCGGACGGTGCGCTTCGCGGCGGTGGTGTCCGAGGTGATCTTCTCCTCGACCGTGCCTTCTGCAGTGCCGCCGTGGCTTTTCCAGGTGACCTCGTCGCCCTTCTTGAATTCCTCTTGGGTCATGGCGCAGGCGTACCCGCAAAGTTGATTTCGACGCCTTACGCGTTTGTGACGCTGCCGCTATGGCATGGCCTCGGCCCATTGCATATGTCCTTCGAAGCCCAGCGATGTCGCCGTCGCACGGTAGCGATCCCGGTAATCGCGATAAGCGCCGTCGTCGCCCTGGGCCTGAGCCAGCAGCGCATGCAGTCGCAGCAGCCAGATGTCGTGGAGCACAAATCCCGGCTCGGTGGGCAATGCCGCCAATCTGTCGGTAGCAAGGCGCGCCTCTCGCAGGTCCGAGTCGGCGCCGCGGCGCAGAAGCGCCTCGACCAGAACCGCGGTGGCCGGTGCGATCCAGATAATGGCGCCGATCGCGATTAAAACATCGATCGCCGCCCGGCACATCTCGACGGCACCGTCGATATCGCCGAGCCGGGCGTGCTCCTTCGCGATGTGCAGGTCGTACAGTGGCACGAACCCTTGATTGGAGGACTGCTTCAGGGCGGCCTCGCGAAGGTCGAGCAACAGCTGCACACCAGCTTCACGGTCAGCGCCCTGGTGATGAATCAAGGTGACCGCGCGCGTGATCCGTGCGACAAGCAGCAGGTAATCGTCGCCCAACTGCTCTGTGATCGCCAGCGTTTCAGCCGCATCGCACAGGGCTGCCGTATCGGACGCCAACACACCATTGACGATCGGCTCGAGAGCGGAGTAGTACCTAATCCCGACGCGGCCCGTCAACTCCCCCACGCGATCGGCCATCGCACGGGCTTCGTGGAGGTCCTCTTTCCAACCCCTCTGCCCGAGGCAGCAGCGCGCCATGCCCCGCATGGCGATCGCCATCGCCAACGGCGATCCCCCGACCAGCGCCCCTTTGGTCGCGTCACCTTCGGCAAGGTCGATGACTCGCTGTGCGAAACGCAAGACCTCCCCGGATTCACCAACGAAATACTTCGTGATCAACGGCGCGTAGCACAGCGCGACGGTCAGAGTGGAGTCGCCGATGGCCGACAGCAGATCGGCGAGCTCGGCGGCCAGTTGCGAGGCTTCACGAGCGTCACGACCGCCGGCGTTCATGGCCGATATCACGCCTGCCATACCTATCGCTAGCGACGGCTTGTCGCCCGCGGCAGTGCACAGCTCGCGTAGTTCTTCGAAGTCGATGTCAAGCCGGGGCGAGGCGATTCGCCACGCATTTCCGACAAGCAGGGTCCGCGGCGCAATGCGCATCGACATCCGCTGTGGATCGTCCTGAGGCACCCGATCGGCGACCTGCAGAGCCCGTCTCCAGCTCGTATGCG
>JBAPQQ010000340.1:0-2921 GCA_049280695.1 Mycobacterium sp. | reverse complement strand
GGCGACTGTTTGGCAGCGTGAGCTGGGAGTTTGCGTTGTGGACGGTGTCTCCGACGGCGCCGCCGAAAAGGCGGGTGGCTCGGATTTGGCCGTGTAGCCGGGCGATCTGGTCACGCAGATGACGGTTTTCGTCGTCGAGTTCACGGATGCGGGTGTGGGCGAGGGTGAGCCGTTGCCGCAGGGATGCGTCGGAGCTGCGCTGGGTTTGGTCGATTACCGGCGGGCTTGTCGGGCGTTGGTGAGTGGGTTGGCGGATCTGGTCGCGTAGCCCGGTTTGGGCGTAGAGCCAGGCGCGGGAGACGCCGGCTCGGGCGGCGAGGTCGGTGACCGTGTAGCGCTGCCCGGATTCGCTGAGTTCCCGCAGCGTGCGCTGGGCGCGTTCGAGGGTGCTGTCGCGGCGTCGTTGGGCGGCGGCGAGCAGGTGGTGGGTGTTGTCAGGACGCATCGGATGTTCCTTCTCCGCAGCATGTTTCGCCGGATGATGTGTTGCCGCAACGGCAGCTGTGGTCGTCTTCGAGAGTGCTGATGATAGTGAGCAGGTTGGTCTCGGCGGTGCGGTTCATCTCGGCGAGGCGTGTGTGGCCGTCGGTTTCGGCGCGGTTGATCAGTGCGCGGGTGGCGTCGAGCTGTTGGTGGTGCTGCGGCAGGAATTCGGCGGTGGTGACGAACAGTGGGCAGGTCAGGCAGGCGTTGGCGTGTGGACACGATTTCTGCAATGGAAGACCGCAATAGCCGTTGGGCAGAGCCATTTTCGCCCGAGACAGGTTCTGTTTCATCCAGGCGGCGTCGGCGAGCGGGCCGTCAGTGCTGGTGTCGACGGGCTCGCCTCGAATGTTGATCTTCTGCGCGCGTTCCCAGTGTTGTCGGATGGTGGTGTCGGCCAGGCGCGCGTAGCGGGCGGTCATGGTGTGGCTGGTGTGGTCGAGCAGGCGACGCACCACTTCCTGCGGCACGTCGTTGTTGATCAGCCGGGTGGCGTAGGTGTGCCGGAACTGGTGGGGTGTGACCTTGACCGGGCGGCCGAGTTCGTCGGTGACCGCGATGTCGGCCAGCCATCGCTTGAGCCGCATGTCGAACGTTCCCGTGTGGATGGGGAATCGACCGTCGGGGTTGGCGTGTCCACGCGGCAGCAGCACGGCTGTGTCGGGGAACCGCTGTCGGGCGCAGACCTGTTGGGCTTCGATCATGGCGGTGAGTTCATCATCGATGGGGACCATCGCGTCGCGGCGCATCTTGTGGTTGCGGTAACGCAGGTATACCGCGCCCTGGTGGTCGCGGATCAGGCAGTCCAGCGCTAGTCGGGTGGCGTCGCCGATGCGCAGTCCTGTGCGGATGAGCATCTCTACCAGTAGCCGGATCCGCGGATCGGTGAGGTGAGCGAGGCTCTCGGTGCTTTCGAGCTGGTTCATCACAAATTCGGGGATCGCGCGCGGTGCTGGCGCTTCGGCGCGACGAGGATGGTCGCTGGGATACAGTTCCGCCTCGGCAGGCAGTCGCGCCCAGCGGTGCTGGCGCACGGCGCGCAGAAACCCTGTGACGGAACTGATGTCGCTGCTGCGGGTTTTCGCGTGCGGGACCTCGATCACCAGCGCAGCCAGGTAAGTCTCCAGCTCCGCCCGGTCGAGTCCGGCGACTGTGGCAGAGCCGGCGAGCCCGGGTGCCAGCCGCGACAGTCGGATCATCGCGATGAGATCCTTGCGCAGCTGACCCAGTCCGATACCGCAGGAGATGCGCCACCGGCACCAGCGTTTGGTCAACTCCCGCAGCCAGTGAGGCTGGATCGGCGTGAAGTCCAGCCGCGCACCGTGGCCAGCTGCGACCCCGATCCGTCGCAGCAGCCACACGTCGCGCTGGTACTCGCTGTCCCACCCGGTTCCGTCGCGGACATCGAGCAGGCAGTCGATCGCGTAGCCCAGGAACGCGCGTGGTGAGGTGGTCGATGCGGCGGCGGGCAAACGGGCCAGCCAGCCCTCGATCGGGTGGTCCAGCAGCCACGCGGCGCCGTCGGCGGCGAGGTGGTCCAACAGCGGTTTGATCGATCGCGGTGTGGTGCGGGTGCGGTTGGCATCGATCCGGCATTGGATCGCGTACTGGATCTCGAGCCGCAATTGTGGTGGCAGCGGCCGGAAGTCGAAGTGGTCTTCGCCGTAACTGGCGCAGTAGGCGATGAACTCCGCAGCCGAGGGTCGGCCTCGCTGCCGCCACCGAACGTGGTGCGATCGGCACCAGCTGCCGTCCAGCTCGGCCCACAACGCGCACCCTGGAAGCGCGCACACGGCCGCAGTGGTGGCCAACGGTTGAGCCCACTGTTCACCGCTGGGATGGCCGGCCTTGTCCCAGGCGCGGGAATGTCCGTAGCACAACTGGTACCGGTGCCGCCCGTATCCGCAACCGGTGACCTGGCACGGCTGCAGCGGCCGGTGTCCGATCACGGCCGGATCCGCCGACGCCGCCCACGCCTGCCGGTCGGGACGGCCGTCGAGCTTCCACCGCCCCAGGTGAGCCAGACACAGCCCGCCGTAGCGACTGGAGTGCACGCCAGCCGGTGACGAGGCACGCGGGCGTGCCGAGGATCGGATCGCCCGCTGCCGGCACCAGCACATCGACGCGGAACTCGGGGCGCACCAACGCGTCCAGGCGCCCATGCGGGCCGGTATCGGTCTGGGTCGCCAGCGCCGCGACACTCACCGCTGCACATCCTTATCGGTCAGCCAGCCCGCCGTCACCAGCGCTCGCCGGGCGTCCTCGATCTTCAGGTGGGCGTAGGTGTCGCTGGTGGTGGTGATCGAAGCGTGCCCCAGCAATTTGGCGACTACCTCGACTGCGACGCCGCGGAGCAACAGCTCGGTGGCGTAGGTATGCCGAACATGTGCGGCCCGAACATGATCCCGGTCCTCTTGCGGATCCGGCAAGTCAGGTCA
>JBAPQQ010000339.1:0-2547 GCA_049280695.1 Mycobacterium sp. | reverse complement strand
CGGCGGAGGTGTGGCGACGCATTCCGTCGTGGGAGTTCCACCGCGCCAACGTGGATCCGGGCCGGGCCCGCACGATCGTCGGCTGCGCCCAGCGGGCGTCGTCGCTCGAGCGGCTGACGCAGCGCGCGCCGCAATCGGCCCGCGACGCGCTGGTGTCGCTGCCCGGTGTCGGGGTGTGGACCGCCGCCGAGACTGCGCAGCGGGCGTTCGGGGACGCCGACGCGTTGTCGATCGGCGACTACCACCTCGCGAAGGTGATCGGCCGCACGCTGCTGGGCCATCCGATCGACGACGCAGCGATGGTGACGCTGCTGGAGCCGCTGCGTCCGCACCGCTATCGCGCGGTGCGACTGCTCGAGGTCAGCGGCCTTGCCCGCTACGTCCGGTTCGGGCCGCGGCAGCCGATCACGAATCTTTCGAAGCTGTGACGCCCGATTACGAGTCCGTCCTCATGGGTAGTCGCTTGCTTGACCCGATCCAGAAGACGCGCACGTACGAGGAGTGACAATGGCGCAGTTCACGGTTCCAGGCATGTCGGAGAAGCAGGGCAAAGAAGTCGCCGCGCTTCTGCAGAAGCAGCTGAGCCGGTACAACGATCTTCACCTGACGCTCAAGCACATTCATTGGAATGTCGTCGGCCCGAACTTCATCGGCGTCCACGAGATGATCGACCCGCAGGTGACGCTGGTGCGAGGCTACGCCGACGAGGTCGCCGAACGCATCGCGGCGCTGGGCCAGTCGCCGAAGGGCACGCCGGGTGCCATCATGAAAGACCGCACGTGGGACGACTACTCGGTGGACCGCGACACCGTTCAGGCGCATCTGGGCGCCCTCGACCTGGTCTACAACGGCGTGATCGAGGACACCCGCAAGAACATCGAGACGCTCGAGGACCTCGATCTGATCACCCAGGACATGCTGATCTCCCATGCCGGCGAAATGGAGAAGTTCCAGTGGTTCGTCCGGGCGCATCTGGAGAGCGCGGGCGGGTCGCTGTCGCACGGGGGTGCGCGCACCGAGCGCGGTGCGGCCAAAGCCGCCAAGGCGGCTAAGAAGAGCGCCTAGCCGCTCCGGCGTCAGCCGGCTTCGCCGACGCCGCGTGCGTCGACCGGGTTGCAGCGTCCCACGATCAACGGGTCTTCCGGGGTGAACGGGAAGACCGGGAGCGCCGCCAAGTGTGTGTTGAACGTCGCGGCGAGCACCTGGCGGGAGTAGGCGCTGACCGATGCGCGGTAGCCGATGTCGCCCGGTGTCGGCTGGTCGAAGAACACCAGGAAATGGATGTCGTCGCTGCCGACGACCTCGATGTGATGGGGATACGCGCGCGGAATGAAATAGACGTCGCCCTCCTGCAGGTACCAGGTGTCGACGGTGCCGTCGGGATCCATCACGGTCATGCGCGCCGAGCCGCGGCGGACGTAACCCATCTCGGCGGTGATCGGGTGCCAATGCGGTTCGCGCATCCCGTCTTCGCGGATGCGCAGCGAGTACATCGCCAGGTCCTTGAGCGCTGGCCAGAACTGCACGCGCGCCACGCGCGCCGAGCCCACCGCGATGCTGATCGGCGCAGCGCTGGCTTCCACAGAGAACTTGTGCGGGTCGGAGAAGTACGCGTCGGCAGGCACCGCGGGGTCGCCGTCGCGGGCGGCCAGCGCGCGGTCGGTGGTGTCGCGGCGCAGCGTGGCGAAGTCGGACGCGGGCAGGTCATAGGTATTGCCGAGCACCGCGTCGGTCATCGCGCCGAATGACGCAGCGAGCCCGAAATCCTCGGGCCGTTCGTGACGGAACGCGATGATGAACTCCGCGGTGTCGGTGCCGATGTTCTCGATGTGGTGCAGTGAACCCGAGTCGATGTGGAACATATCGCCCGCGTTCACGACGAACGACGAGAACTCGCTGCCGGTGTCGAGCACCGACACCAACGCCGATCCGGACACGCAGTAGGTGAGCTCGTTCGCGTTGGCGTGCCAGTGCGGCGTGCGCATCGCGCCGGGGTTGATCACCACCCGCTTGATCGACAGCCCGCGGAGAATCGGGAACGTGTCAGCGGTCACCCGGGTGATCGAACCGAGCTCGGACTCCTCGACGACGTAACCGTTCGTCAGTGAGGTCGCGTGCGGGCTGTGCGCGGCTGTCATGTCGGTGCCTTTCGCTATTTGACGGGCCTTTCGTGAGCCGATGACCTGGTTGCGCTGGCGGACGAACGCAGCGAGCCCGGCATGCAGCGGATGGTAGCGGGCAGGCGGGGACGGCGGCGGCTTGGAGCAATACGCGCGGCATACCTGTGCAACGCGACGTATCCGCACAAATAAGTGTCACCGGCACCGTCAGTGCGCGCTCCTACCTGTGTATCCGGCCCTGCGGGCGCCTCAACCGAACATAGGAGCAGCCGATGACGACGATTCACAACGTCCCGACGGTCCGTTACGCGATCCCTCGCGTGGTCCCCCCGGCCGATCAAAGTGCAGCCGCCGAGCCGAGGTCCTTCCTCGGAGCGCGGCCTTTCTCCACTCACCGCCGTCGGTCCGCACGACGGTCGTGCGGGCC
>JBAPQQ010000338.1:0-1571 GCA_049280695.1 Mycobacterium sp. | reverse complement strand
CACCGGGAAGCGGTGGCCTCCTATGTTCCCGACGGCGCGCCGGTCGCGTTCCGCGGCAGTGCGCCGTCGGGCCGGGGATTCTGGTTTCCGCCAACGGTGTTGACGCCGTCGCGAACGGATCGCACTGTGCGAGAGGAGATCTTCGGGCCGGTCGTCACCGTGCTGGCGTTCGACGACGAGGCCGACGGGATCGCGCTGGCCAACGACAGTGACTACGGGCTGTCGGGGTCGATCTGGACCGACAACCTGTCGCGCGCGCTGCGCGTGTCGCGAGCGGTGGAATCGGGCAACCTGTCGGTGAATTCGCACTCCTCGGTGCGCTACAACACCCCGTTCGGCGGCTTCAAGCAGTCGGGGCTGGGCCGCGAGCTGGGTCCCGACGCGCCGCTGTCGTTCACCGAGACCAAGAACGTGTTCATCGCCGTCGGGGAGGGCTGACATGGATCTCACCCGCCGCCTGGCCGGCAGAGTCGCGGTGATCACCGGCGGCGCGGGCGGAATCGGCCTGGCAACGGGGCGGCGGATGCGCGCCGAGGGTGCGACGGTCGTCGTCGCCGACGTCGACCGGGTGGGCGGGCAGGAGGCCGCCGACGAGCTCGGCGGGCTGTTCGTGCCCGTCGACGTCACCGACGAGGCGGCGGTCGACGCGCTGTTCGACACGGCGGCAAGCGCATACGGGTCCGTGGACATCGCCTTCAACAACGCCGGAATCTCCCCGCCCGACGACGACCTGATCGAGAACACCGAGCTCGCGGCCTGGCAGCGCGTGCAGGATGTCAACCTGAAGTCGGTGTACCTGTGCTGCCGTGCCGCGCTGCGGCACATGAGCCCCGCGGGCAAAGGCTCGATCGTCAACGTGGCGTCGTTCGTCGCGGTGATGGGGTCGGCCACGTCGCAGATCTCCTACACCGCATCCAAGGGCGGGGTGCTGGCGTTGTCGCGCGAGCTCGGTGTGCAGTACGCGCGCAGCGGGATCCGGGTGAACGCGCTGTGCCCGGGTCCGGTGAACACGCCGCTTCTCAAGGAGCTCTTCGCCAAGGATCCCGAGCGTGCCGCGCGGCGGCTGGTGCACGTGCCGATCGGGCGGTTCGCCGAGCCCGAGGAGATCGCGGCCGCGGTGGCGTTTCTGGCCGGCGACGACGCGTCGTTCATCACCGCGTCGACGTTTTTGGTCGACGGCGGGATCAGCGCGGCCTACGTCACGCCGATATAGGCCCGTCGCGCAGGCGCCGTGCTGCTCGATTACGCGCCGGGCCCGCCCGCCGGCTCGCGGGCACCCTGGTCGAGCCGGAACGGCGGGTATTCGTCACGAAACAGCAAGGCGTAGGCGCGAACCCGGAACATCCACCGGTTGATGCCGAGCAGGAAGTCGAACACACCCCGGGGATAGCGGCCGGTGAACAGCAGGGTGACGACCACGATCAGCACCAGCACGCCGAACAGCGGGATTCCCGCTGCGCCGCTGTCGTCCATCTCGGACGCCAACTGCACGACACCGCCGACGATCGCGGTGATGACGAGGTAGTGCGGAATTGCCAGCAGCCACCACTTCACCAGGACCAGGCCGCGCG
>JBAPQQ010000337.1:0-7451 GCA_049280695.1 Mycobacterium sp. | reverse complement strand
CGCGCCCAGCATCTCGGCGTCGGCGATGCGCCGGCGCGCCTGGCCGGGCCGGATCCGCAACCGCTCAGCCAAGGTCTTTTTCAGCGACCTGCCGATCTGCTCGGGGGTGGCCCGGGCGGCGATGGAGTTGATCGCCCGGTGCTCGATCACCGGCAGCCGGCAGCGCCCGGCCTCCACCGCATCGAGCACCGCGAACAGATCGGGCACGCCCAACACATCCAGCGGCAAGTCCACCAGCTCGCAGACCGCCGCACGGTAGCGATCCAGCACGGCCATCACACCGTCCCGATCAACCACCCGACTCGAACACATAAGCGAATTCTAGCGCCCGGGACCGACACCTCAAGCGCCAATCCATAGGCGAAAAGCCCTGTGGATAAGGGTGTTTCGAGAGCGCTTACCTGTCACAAGCCTGTGGTATGGGCGCTGTGCAACTCGCGCACGGCCGCGACCAGCGACCTCACCTCGGCTGCCGAGGGCTGCAGCTCATAGGCATGCTGATGACAGGCACGGCTCAACCCATGCCAAGTCCGCTTCGCGTGCTCCCCCACGTCAGAACCCCGCAGCGCACTCAGCACCACAAGTTTCGAGTTGGTGGTCGGCCGGTCCTGACCGTTGGGCAGCCACGTGCTCGCCTCGTCCAGCCAGTTCTCGAAGGCCAGCCGCGCCAGCACCGCCGCGGTCCGCGGACCCCGCGCACCAAGAGCCACCGAGCCGTCGAGCACCTCGTCGGCGTAGTCGAGCAGGACAGCGCGGTCTGTCATAGTGCCAGCCAGCTCAGGTCACGGACTGCGAGCCGGGCATCGTTGACCGCGGATTTGTAGTCCGCCACGCCCGCGTGCAGCCCCTTGGTCGCGACGGTGAGCGTCTCTCGGCGGGCCCGTCCGCCGGATCGCCACTTGTCGACGGCCGCGTCGTCGTCCTGGCTCGCACCGACGGCAAGTGCGAGCCGCCTCTTCACCGTCGTCGCCTTCTCCCAGGTTTCCTCGACTTCGTGACGAGAACGCCCGCCTGCCAATGCCTTTGACGCGAACACCTCCCACGAGACGGCCTCGACGGCCTCACGACACAACACCGGGATCGCCGCGTTCCTGACGTCGTCCGGGACGGCCTCGTCGACGGCGATCGCGAACGCGTCGTCGAGCAGGCGGGCGGCCGGTCGACTGGAATCGACCACGGTCACCGTGGAATTGGCGCCGCGGGTCACCTCGATGATGCTCGCGGGTGCGCGAGAGCGGCGGATCGCTGCCGGAAGCCGGTCGTCGTGCGTGAAGACGATCACCTGGCGCTCTTCGGCCAGTGCCGTCAGCACGTCCAGGAAACCGTCGATCTTGGACGGGTCCATCGCCTGGATCGGATCGTCGAGCACTAGGAACCGGAACGGGCTTTCCGAGGACGTCGCGCGTGGGATGAAGATGGCGAGGGCGAGGGCCTGCAGTTCGCCCTGGCTCATCACACCGAAAGCCTCGGATTCCGTACCGTCGACATCCGCTTCGAGGACCACGCGCCTGCTGGTCTTCTGGCCTTCGAGGCGGATCGCACCGAGGTCGACGTTGCTTTCCTGACGCAGCGCCGCCCAGATGTCCCGCGCTTTCTGTGCCAGCGGCGCGATCCGCCTGTTGCGCAGCTCACCGGCGTTGCGCTGCAACCACTTCTGTGCCTCGGTCGCGATCTTGAGCTTCGGTTCGGCGTCGCGTGCGGCTTCGGCCCTGTTGACCCAGTCGGCGAGGTCCATCGCGACCGGATTCCAGGCGTCTTCACGTGCCTTCATCAGGTCATCGGCCTGCCCCCGCAGCGCGGCGTAGGCAACTTCGAGTTGCGGCAGCGTTCGTTGGACGTGGTCGACCAGTGCGAGGTCGTCGTCCACCGGAAAATGGGAGAGGCGGTTGTAGGCATCGCGAGCCGCGGTGAGGTCGAGGTCGTCGTCGGCGAGCGGTGGCGGTTGAATACGACGGATCAGCCCGACGAGCGCCGACCTTGCCTGCTGGGCGGCAGCGCGGGCGGCAGTGAGATCCTCTGCGGCGCTTAGGTCTTGCTCAAGGGCAGCGCGGGCGGCTACCGCCCAATTCCCGTCGAGGGTTCCGTGTCCGCAGACGGGGCACGGTTGATCACCGTGGGCTTCGTGAAATGTAAGGCCCATGCCGAGAAGTCGGGCGCGGTCGGCGGTTAGCGCGTCGGAGCGTTGCGCCTCTTCGCGTTCGTTCTGCGCCGCGGATTTCAGTGCGGCGCATTTCGGTTCGAGCTCGTCGTCGATGGGGACCGCAAGTCGTTGCGCCTGCTGCCAGGCGAACGGCACCGACGACGTCACCCCCTGAGTGATCAGCGGCCGCACTGCTCCCGGGTCGGGTTTGTTCTTCTTGAGTTGCGCGAGAGCCGTTGCGGCGCGGGGGTCGTCGTGAGCTTCCAGCATCGGCCTGAGCGCATCACGCGCCTTCTTTACCTCCGCGGCCGGTTGCCTGAGTTGCTTCACCTCTGCGTCCAGGCGTGCGATGGCGTCAGCCAGCTGCTCGAGCCCGAGCAGTTTGTACAACTCGTCGTAGAAGTCGCTGGGGCGGCCCTCGATGATGCCGCCGAGCTCGTCGTAACTCAGCAGCGGCCGGTACATTTCGAGGGCGGCATCCCAGCCGAGAACGCTTGTGCCTTCCCGCCTCTGGCCAGGGCGCTGCACCCAGGTCTTCATCTCGTCGACGTCGATTTCGCCGGCCGACCAGTCCACGCCGATGGTGGTGACACCGGCGCCCTCTTCGGTGACGGCGATGCGGATTTCGGCGGGCTCGCCGGCGTGCAGGTTGCGCCAGTTCTGCGACCAGACGGCCGCCTTGTCCTCCCACCGGGAATTGCTTCCGGTCAAGGCGAGTTCGAGCGCTTCAGCCAATGTGGACTTGCCGCAGCCGTTGCGGCCCGCGAAGACGACGAGGCCGGGGCCGGGTGGAAGCGCCAGGGTGACCTTCGGGCCGATGCCGCGGAAGCCCTGCACGCTGATCGACTTCAGGAAGGCACCGACGGGTTCGGTGGCGGTGTCCACGGGCGTGGTGAGCACGTCGACGAGCTCTGGTGACGTGATCTCGTTGCCGAGTACGTGCGCCAGGTCATCGGGATCGCCGAGAGCGGCAAGTACGGCGAGCCGGGCGTCCTCGGTGAGATCGGGGTCGTCGTCGGCGCAGCGCAGGACGTAGTTCTTCAGGCGATCGTCGGCCATCACAGTCGTGTACCCAGCCGTGCGAAGCGCTCAACTCGTTGCCGTCGCGGAGAAGAACCGCCGCAGCTGGTCCGCGATGACCTCCGGCTGGCCACCCTGGTCCTGTGCGGCTCCGTGGTTCGCGCCGGGCAACTCGACCCGGGTAGACCGCGGCAGCACGGTCTCGAGTGCGTCCAGCGTGCCCTTGAAGAGCGGCGGCGCTTCCGTGCCGCACATCAACAGGACCTCGGCGGACACGTTCTTGTAGTCGTCGATGGTTCCCGCGGTGGCCCTCACCAGATCCAGTTCCGGCTTCAGTGCGGGCACGAGGTCGCGCAGCGCGACATCGTCGCCCTTCACCATTTTCGCGTCCAGCCACAGGATCAGCCTGCAGACGGCAGGCTGTGCCACCGCCCAGCCCAGCAGGCGGTACGGCGCGGAGACTGCTGTTGCCGTGCGAGCGTCGTGTTGTGCATCTTTGGTGAGAGCCGCCATCGTCGCTGCGACATCGCCGCGTGCTTGCAGACCCTCCTGCCGGCCGATCACCTGCTTGAAGTCGTCGAGACCAGGTTGGCCGACGAACACGACGGGCTCGAAGACTGCCACCTTGCGAATGGCCGGGACTGCCATCGACCCGTGCAGGGCGAACAAGCCGCCGTCGGCGGGGCCGAAGACGTACTGCGCGCCGGTGTCGGCGACGACGGCGGCGAGATCCTCGTCCTCCCGTTCGATGCTGTAGTGAGGCCCGTACGGCCCGCTCATTCCCCTGCCCCGGCGATCCGGGATGGAAACGGTGAAGTCGTCGGCCAGCGCGTAACCCAACTTCATGTAGTGCTGCGAGGCCAGCGCGCCGCCATGCAGAAGCACCACTCCGGGGCCGTGGCCGAACTGGCGGTAGCCGATGGTCGTGCCGTCCCCGGAGGTCACCGATTTCTTCCGATAACTCGGGCGCTTTGCGGTCACGTCAACAATCCGCCCACTGGAGTTCCGCCCATACGCGTGAATGTAGGCGACTGACTTCGGGCGAAATCTCGGATTGGGTCAGGCGCCCAGCGACGCCCCTAGACCGTGAACCCCAGCGCCCGCAGTTGTTCCCGGCCGTCCTCGGTGATCTTGTCCGGACCCCAGGGCGGATTCCACACCCAGTTGATCTTGATGTCGTTCACCAACCCCGCGCCGACCAGTGCCATCCGGGACTGGTCCTCGATCACGTCGGTCAGCGGACACGCCGCCGACGTCAACGTCATGTCGATGAGCGCCGTCGTGCCGTTCTCGGCGCGGTCGACGCCGATGCCGTAGACCAGGCCGAGGTCGACGACGTTGATGCCGAGTTCGGGGTCGACGACGTCGCGCATCGCCTCCTCGAGATCGGCCAGGAACTCCTCATCCGGCAATTGAGCGGCCGTTTCGCCCATCGTCCACCTCCTGCAACCCGGCGCTGGCTTGCGCCACCGCATCTTTGAACGCCATCCATCCCAGCAGGGCGCACTTCACCCGCGCCGGGTACTTCGACACTCCCGCGAACGCGACTCCGTCACCGATCACGTCTTCGTCGCCCTCGACGGTCCCCCGCGACGACACCATTTCCGTGAATGCGTTCACGATGTCGAGGGCCCGGCCGACGCTCTGCCCGATCACCTGGTCGGTGAGCACCGACGTGGCCGCCTGGCTGATCGAGCAGCCCTGACCGTCATACGACACGTCGCCCACCCGCTGACCGTCCTCGGACAGCGCCACCCGCAACCGCACCTCGTCGCCGCAGGTCGGGTTCACGTGGCACACCTCGGCGCCGTACGGTTCCCGCAGGCCACGATGGTGTGGGTGCTTGTAGTGATCGAGGATCACTTCCTGGTAGATCTGCTCGAGCCGCAACTCAGGTCCCGCCGAAGAAGTCCACGGCCCGGCGGACCCCGGCCACCAGCCGGTCCACCTCGTCGGGCGTGTTGTACACCGCGAACGACGCCCGCGCCGTCGCTGCGATCCCGAACCGCCGGTGCAGCGGCCACGCGCAGTGATGGCCCACCCGCACGGCCACACCTTCGTCGTCGAGCACCTGACCGACGTCGTGTGCGTGTACACCGTCGACGACGAACGCCACCGGCGAACCACGGCCCTGAAGCGACGTCGGCCCGATGATCCGCACACCCTCGACGGTCGACAGACCCTCGAGCGCGGCCGCCACCAGCGCCCGCTCGTGCGCCTCGACAGCGTCCATGCCGATAGCACCCAGATATCTTGTGGCAGCGGCTAATCCGACCACCTGGGAAGTCATCGGCGTACCGGCCTCGAACCGCTGCGGCGCGGGCGCGTAGGTGGTGGCCTCCATCGTCACGGTCTCGATCATCGAGCCGCCGGTGATGAACGGCGGCATCGCGTTCAAGAGGTCACTACGGCCGTACAGCACGCCGATGCCGTTGGGGCCCAACATCTTGTGACCCGAGAACGCCGCATAGTCGACGTCGAGTGCGTGGTAGTCCACCGGCCGATGCGGAACCGACTGGCATGCGTCCAGGACGGTCAACGCGCCGACGGCCTTCGCTCGCGAGACCAGCTCCCCCACCGGCGCCCACGCCCCCGTGACATTCGAATGGTGGCTGAACGTCACCACTTTCACGCGCTCGTCGAGGTGCAGGCTGTCGAGGTCGATGCGTCCGTCGTCGGTGACGCGGTACCACCGCAGCGTCGCGCCGGTGCGCCGCGCCAACTCCTGCCACGGCACCAGGTTCGCGTGATGCTCCAGTTCGGTGGTGACGATCACGTCGCCCGGTCCGACGGCCTTGCCGAACCGGCTGTCGCCGAGGGCATACGCGACGAGATTGAGTGCCTCCGTCGCGTTCTTGGTGAATACCAGCTCATCCGCGGCGGCGCCGACGAACTCGGCGATGTCCGCACGGCCCTGCTCGTAGGCGTCGGTGGCCTCTTCCATCAGCTGATGCGCGCCGCGGTGCACCCCGCCGTTGGAGGTCATCAGGAAGTCCCGCTCGGCGTCGAGCACCTGTACCGGCCGCTGCGACGTGGCGCCGGAATCCAAGTACGCCAGCTGCTTTCCACCGCGCATCACCCGTTTGAGGATCGGGAAGTCGGCGCGGATCGCGTCGATATCCAGCGGCACGGTCATCGCTATGCCCCCGCGGCGGCCTTCTCCGCGAAGCGGACGTAACCGTTGGCGTCGAGCTCGTCGGCCAGTTCCGGACCGCCGGATTCGATGATCCGGCCGCCGACGAAGACATGCACGAATTGCGGCTGGATGTAGCGCAGGATGCGGGTGTAGTGGGTGATCAGCAGGACGCCGCCATGGGTTTCCTCGGCATAGCGGTTGACGCCCTCGCTGACCACACGCAGCGCGTCGACGTCCAGACCGGAGTCGGTTTCGTCGAGGATCGCGATCTTCGGCTTGAGCAGGGCAAGTTGCAGGATTTCGTGGCGCTTCTTCTCGCCGCCCGAAAAGCCTTCGTTGACACTGCGTTCCGAGAACGACGGGTCGATGTTGAGGTCGGTCATCGCGGACTTGACCTCTTTGACCCAGTGCCGCAACTTCGGTGCCTCGCCCCTGACGGAGGTGGCGGCGGTGCGCAGGAAGTTCGACATCGACACACCGGGCACCTCCACCGGGTACTGCATGGCGAGAAACAGCCCGGCGCGGGCGCGTTCGTCGACGCTCATCGCCAGCACGTTCTCGCCGTCCAGCGTGATCGAGCCTGACGTCACCGTGTACTTCGGATGGCCGGCGATCGCATACGACAACGTCGACTTGCCGGAACCGTTGGGCCCCATCAGCGCATGCGTCTCACCGGACTTCACCGTCAGGTTGACGCCTTTGAGGATCGGGATCTCGGCCTGGTCGGGTGCGGTGACCGAGACGTGCAGGTCTTTGACTTCCAGTGCGGTCATGGTTGGGGTGTTCTCTCATCTGTTGAATTGGCCTGAGCTGTCATCGCCAGTTCTCTTTCGATGGCTTCAGTGAGCCGTTCGCGCACCGTCCGCACGGCGATCTTGGCGATGATCTCGCCGAAAAAGCCCCGCACGATGAGGCGCCGGGCTTGACCTTCCGGAATACCGCGCGCCTGCAGATAGAACATCTGCTCGTCGTCGAAACGCCCTGTGGCACTCGCGTGCCCGGCACCGACGATCTCGCCCGTCTCGATCTCGAGGTTGGGCACCGAATCGGCGCGAGCGCCGTCGGTGAGCAGCAGATTGCGGTTGGTCTCGAATGTGTCGGTGCCGGTGGCTTCGGCGCGAATGAGAACGTCGCCGACCCAGACGGTGTGGGCGT
>JBAPQQ010000336.1:0-10954 GCA_049280695.1 Mycobacterium sp. | reverse complement strand
CGGTCGACTGTCCCTCGGCGGCGGCGAGCACGATCTCCGCGCGCGTCACCAGACGTTGCTCGGTGCGCCCGGCCCGGACCAAGCGAGCCAGTGCACGGCGCTGCGATCCGATCAACGTGATCCGGTCTGGGCACGACGGTGACATTGCATGTGCTCCACAAGACGAAGTTCCCACTGGTCACTTCAGCCTCACCTATCACGCGGAGGTCGTTGCCCAGCGACACGCCGTAGGGCACGATCACAGACCATGGCCGCACCGCCCGCTTCGACGAAAACATCCCTGCAGCAGCGGTTGTCCGCCCGCGCACGCGAGCGGTGGCCGCAACTGGACGGCGTGGACGTCCGATTCCGCGGCGCGTTCGCCTACGTCACCGCGCGCCTGCCCGACGGCGACACCATGCCGCTGATGCGGCTGCGCTACGGCGGATCAGCCGCCCGCTGGGGATTCGCGGTGTACCTGGCCAGCAAGAACGGCTACCAAGACTCGGTCCTGCCGACCGGCCACACGGCCGGCGCACCCGAAGACGCTCTCGACACCGCCTGCGGCCTCTACCTCGGCGACCCAACCGCTTGGACCTGACCCCCGACGAACTTACGAGCGCAACCACTTAGTGATCAAATCGATGTTGTCGCTCGATGCCAGCGGTGGCGAAAAACGTTGCGAGGTTGCGGCGTAGCATATCCCGCGACCGTCCTCGCGATCCCATCCGCAGCCACGTGGGTACGTGAGCGCGGGTGCCAGGTTAACGCGCACTCACCACAAGGCATTGCGTTCGCGTTGGCAGCGGGCATACCGCCAGCGCGTGTGATCCTTCACTGCAACGGCGCAACTGGTCGCACCATCAATGACGCGATCCGTTTGGGCGTCGGCAAATTCGTTGTGGACGGTGAAAGATCTGCTGCGATGTTGGCGGCGTGCGCGGACGACCCGCAGCATGTTGTCGTCGACGTAACCTGCAACGACGGTCGCGAATTGGTTGCCGCCGTGCACGCCGCAGAGCCATTGGCCGTGACCGGTCTTTACCGCGAAGCGGAGAACGTCGAGGACGCCATCGCGCCCATGTTCGAATGCATGGCCGACGCGCGGCGCCGCCGAGGCCTGCAGGTGATGCGGATCGGCGTTGCGGTGCCGGGCCGGCATTCCAGATCACCAAAGTTTCTGGCTGCCGCGATCTGCGACGCCGTCGAAGACGGCTGCGCTCGGTTCAGTTTGCCCCGTCCCGCCGTGACCGTCATTCCTGACTGGATTGCTCTGACACACGGGCCCGCGTAGCGTCGGCCTTCGCCCGCCCGTCATCATGTTAGATGGCCTCACGACTTTCGACGGAGGGCGCCAGATGGGTCATTCCGAGCGGCTTGCGCTCGTGCTCGCAGGTGGCGGCATTGCGGGAATCGCCTGGGAGACAGGTTTTCTGCTGGGCGTGCAGGACGAAGCGCCGTCGGTCGCCCGGCGTCTCCTGGAAGCGGAGCTTCTGCTGGGCACGTCGGCAGGCTCGGCGGTGGCAGCGCAGATCTCCAGCGGCACACCGCTGCAGGAGCTGTACGCACTGCAACTCGCGCCGCCCAGCCACGAGATTGCACCGTCCGTCGACATCAACGAATTGATCGAATTGTTCGAGCACACCAAGGACGCCGATGTGTCGATCCGCCAGAGGCTGAGGTGGATAGGCGAGCATGCGGCGTCGGCACCGACGGTGTCCGAAGAGGCGCGTCGAGCGGTGATTGCGCAGCGGCTTCCGTCGCACCAGTGGCCCGAGCGACGCCTCGAGATCACCGCGATCGACGTCGAGACGGGCGAGCGGGTGTTGTTCGACCGGGACAGTGGTGTGTCGCTGGTCGACGCCGTTGCCGCGAGTTGCGCGGTGCCGGTGGTATGGCCGCCGGTGACGATCGGCCGGCGCCGGTTCATCGACGGCGGAGTGGGCAGCAGCGCGAACGTGGACGCGGTGAGTAACTCGGACGTGGTCGTGATGCTCTCGCCGATGCCGGAGCCGGGATTCTCGCCGTTCGGGCGGAGCCTCGCCGATGAACTTGCCGAACATCCGGGCCGCGCCTTGGGCGTCTTCGCCGACGAGGAGTCGGTCGCGGCGTTCGGTCGCAACCCGCTCGACCCGGCTTGCCGCGCACCGTCGGCCGTCGCCGGTCGCGAGCAGGGCTGGCGGGACGCTGCGAAAGTCGCCGCCTTCCTCGAGGACGGCCGGTGAACGTTTCTGCTCACCCCCACACGGGGTACCCCTCTGCACTACTCGACGAAGAGAGGTGCGGGCAATGGCGACAGCTTCTGCCGGCAGCACTGCCGGACGTGAGGACCGCTGGGCGACGGTCCAGGGGGCCGCGCTCGTGTTCGGTGCGGTGTTTCTACTGGTGGGGATCCTCGGGTTCATTCCCGGCGTCACCGACTACGGCAGTGGCATGAAACTCGCAGGCCATGAATCGGGAGCGATGCTGCTGCATCTGTTCCACGTATCGGTACTTCACAACATCGTGCACTTGCTGTTCGGTGTCGCCGGTCTGCTGATGGCGCGGACGTTCAACGGAGCCCGCACCTTCCTGGTCGGCGGCGGCGTCGTCTACCTCGTGCTGTGGATTTACGGCCTGCTGATCAAACCCGACAGCGCCGCCAACTTCATTCCTGTCAACGCCGCGGACAACTGGCTGCATTTCGCTCTGGGCGCCGGCATGGTTCTGCTCGGCGTGCTGCTCGGCCGCACAGCTCTTCGCAGCCGCTCCGCCGGAGGCGAAGCCTAGTGGCCGGGCCTACTTGACGCCCGCCTCCTGCTTACAGGCCTCGATCTCTTCGAGGCTGGGCAGAGGCAGAACGTGCCTCGCTTCGGCTTCGTGCAGGCAACTTTCGTACTTGGCCTTCTTGGATTCTTGCGACTGCTTCTGCATTTCGTGGATGCCCCAGACGAGGCCCAACGCCACCACGAGACAGACCAGGATCGCAGCGGTGACATCGTTCCTCGTCGGTTGCCTCCACCGCGAATAGTACGAACGCATGCGTCTAGGCTAGCTACGAAGGATCGGTGCAGCTCACCAGGGTGTGACGACTCGAAGATCGGGCCGGCCACTGCGGCCCTGTTACTCTCGCCGCCTCGGCGGCCGAGGAACGAAAAACGATGTCCGCGAGCAGTACTCGGCGAAGCCGGGCCGATTCCTCATGTACTTCTCGGTCAACCGCCCGCCGCTGACGTAAGCCAGCAGATACGTCATCAGCACCGGCGAGAGGACCGTCGTCACCGACAACCACTGCGCGATCGACACCAGCCACAGCCCCCACCAGACCGCGGCGTCACCGAAGTAGTTGGGGTGCCGAGTCCAGGCCCACAGCCCACGGTCCATGATCACGCCGCGGTTGGCCGGGTCGGATTTGAACCTCCGCATCTGATGATCGCCCAGCGCTTCGAAAGTCAGCCCGACCGCCCACACCAGCACCCCCGCCACCGTCAGCGGGAGCAGCGAGCTGGGCGTCGGCCCCAATACGGCCGAAAGCTGCAGCGGCAGAGAGACAAACCATGTCGCCACTGCCTGCACGAGGAAGATCCTGCGTAGCACGGTACCGGCGGAGAAATCACCCTTGAGCAGGTCGCGGTATCGCTGATCTTCTCCCTGGCCGCGGGCACGGACGTAGAGGAACCCGGCCAGGCGCAACCCCCACGCCGCGGCCAGCCCGAAAAGCAGTATCCGCCGGAACAAGTCGCCTGAGCCGAGCACAGCAGCTGCCAGAGCGATGACGACGAAGCCTATGCCCCAGGCGATGTCGACGATGTTGTAGCGACCGAGCCGTCGGGCGATCACGAATGTCGCCGCGTGGACCACCACGACCGAGACGGCGGCCGCACCGGCCACCAGCGCCAGATTCATTCGGGGCCGCCCTCCGTTTCGGGTGGCCGCTCAAAGGCATAGGAATCGAGTGCCCTGGCGGCCAGTATCTGTCCGATGTCGATCATGTCGGAAGCGCGGTGGAAGTCGAGGCTTCGTGACGACGTGCGCGGCACCTCGATCAGAATGTCAGGCGGATACGAGGCGAGATGATGACGCGCCAACGCCGTCTGCATGATGTCGATGGTGCGGTTCATCACCTCGAAACTGCCGAGCTTCGGCGCCATCGCCGAGGCTGTCGTCACATCGTCGTCGTCCGGCGAAACCTCGGCCAACTCCTCGTCGACCTCGTCATCCCTGCCGGTACCGAAGCGGTGCAATACCGAACGCGCAGCGGGTGTTTCCAACAGCGCGGACGTGCCGCGCACCAACCGGTTGAACAACTCTGCGGCTGCATTGGGTTCGTCGTCTGTGCGGCGGTAGCGATTGCCGTCGGTGCCGTCACCGCTGAGGCTCACCGCGATGGTCACGTCGGCGTTCGTGCCCGCCAGCGGGCCGACCGGAAGCGGGTCCAGGATGCCGCCATCCGCCAGAACCCGGCCGTCGGAGATGTACGGCGAGATCATGCCCGGTATCGCGATCGACGCGCGAATCGCGACGTCCAGCGGGCCACGCTGCAACCACAGCGATTTCCCGCTGATCAGGTCCGTAGTCACCGCGGTGTACGGGATCGGCAGATCCTCGATCTCCACCTCGCCCAGCAGGTCCCGGACCACGTCCAGCACCTTCTCGGCGCGGAAGAAGCCCGGACCGCGCCACGCGGGATCGAGCAACCGCAGGACTCCGCTCTGACTCAACGTCTTGGCCCAGTCCGTGAACTCGTCCAAAGCGTCGGCCGCGTGCAAGCCGCCCACCAGCGCACCCATGGAGGAGCCTGCGACACCCACGATCTCGTAGCCACGATCGAGGAGTTCGGTGATCACGCCGATGTGGGCGTAGCCTCGCGCTCCGCCGCTGCCGAGTGCCAGTGCTA
This sequence comes from Mycobacterium sp., assembly GCA_049280695.1. Taxonomy (GTDB): domain Bacteria; phylum Actinomycetota; class Actinomycetes; order Mycobacteriales; family Mycobacteriaceae; genus Mycobacterium. The sequence goes on along the minus strand of JBAPQQ010000336.1, from coordinate 6,099 downwards.
CACGTCTGCCCTCCATAGCGACATTGTCCCCGGGGTCAGTCGCAGCCGCCCTCTGCGGCAGCCTTCGCCGCGACGATCACACCGGCCTGCCGTTGCGGGCTCAGCTGAGTCCACGGCGTGTTCCACGTGCCGTTCTCACCGGTCGCCGATGCCTGCACCATCGCCAGGTAAGGCTCGATCTGCTCCTGCGGGTCGCCCGGCTTGTCCTTCATCCATTCCCGCGCCCAATGGCAGGCCTGGTAATACTCCTCTTCGGTCGAGCTGGCCGGCGCGTCGACCGACGTCGTCACGCCGTTCGGTGAGGTTTCGATTCCAGCAGGCGCCGTCGATGGCGCTGCGGCCGTCGGCGGGTTGCCCTGCGGTGAAGACTTCTCGGACGACGAACATCCGGCCAGCACCATCGGGGCCGCAATAGTGGCCAACACGAAACCCTGCAACGGGCGCACAGCACTCATGTGTCCAAGACTATTTGCCGTGATGGGACACATCGGCACTAGGGAGCGTTTGTCGGGACTCCGCGCCGGCCCGCTCACTCGGGCGCCTTGACCACCTCGCGCAGCCGCTCCGTCTTCTCCGGTGTCCACCCCGGCGGCTGCAAGACTGCCGCCCACCCGTTCACGACGTCGCGCACGTAGCGGTGCCCGTGTCCGTCGGGAACGTCCACGGCGACCGCCATGTCGGCCGACACCTGCAAGAACGTCACGATGGGAAACCAGAACATGTCATGCGGCCGGTCGTAACCGGCGGGTTCGCGCAGCCAGTCCGGTTCGGAGAACAGCAGGTCGGGATTCCACCAGGTGATCGGATCGGACGCGTGCTGCAGATACACCACCCGCGGGGTGCTCCACGGATCCACCGGCCGGCCGAGGTTGTCCGCGCGTGCGGCGAAGCGGACGTTGTAACCCTCTTGGTAGATCGGCAGCCACTCCGGCGATCCTGGGTCGCGGTTGGCGGTCGCCTCCCGCCACATCGTGTTGTTGAACGTCGGGCCGGAGAACAACGCACCGTCGGTGCGGGCGACGATGTTGTTCACCGACAGGAACGGCGCCTCCCCGCCGAACGACCCCAGGCTCTCGCCGAACACGAGGAGCTTGGGACGCTGCCCTTCTGGAAGCGCGCGGATCCGCGCCGATACCGCCTCGAACAGCGCCTGCCCGGCGTGCCGCGCGTTCTCCTTGTCGACCAGGAACGACAGCCAGCTCGGCAGGAACGAGTACTGCATGGACACGATCGCGCTGTCGCCGTTGTACATGTACTCGATCGACTCGGCCTCTGCTGCGTTGATCCAGCCGGTCCCGGTGGTGGTGGCCACTGCGACGACCTTGCGCGTCAGCCCACCGGTGCGCTCCAGTTCGCGGGCGGCCAGTTCCGCGGAGGCGTCGATGCCGTCGGCGGATTGCAGGCCCGCGTATGCGCGGATCGGTTCGACCGCGGGCGCTCCGTTGAACTTCGAAAGCTCCTCGACGCTCGGGGCGCCGTCGATGAAGATGCGGCCCTGGTTGCCGAGCGAGGCCCATGTGACCAGGGAGCCGGGTCCGCCCGAGCGCAGCGGGGTGGTCGGCGGCGGGCTGTCGGGGTCCATCTCGTCGTTGACCGCTGCGAACGTGTTGTTCATGGTGGTCATGACGAACCGGAGGACGACACCGTTGAGTATCGCGATGAACAGTGCGATCACCAGTGCAACCGCAACAACAGCCGAGACCCGGGGCGGGGCAATGCGATTGAGCTGGCGTACCAGAAATCGGACGAACTTGCCGACTAGCTGCCCGATCTCGACGAGCACGAACAGGATGACGATCGACAGGATCGCGGCAACCGGATAGTCGTGCCACTTCAGGTGCGGCACACCCATCAAGTCGCGGACGTGGTTCTGCCAGATGTGGAACCAGATGACCATGCCGATGGTGCCGACGACGCCGACGCCGACCAAGATCGCCCAGGCGATACGCGGGGGCTTCGGACTGCTGTCCTTCGACATCATGAACCGCACCAGCCACACCGCGAATACGCCGACCGCGTAGCCGGTCGCCCCTGCCGCACCGCTCACCAGGCCCTGGAACAGCGGTCCGCGGGGGAGCAGCGACGGTGTCATCGACAACCACAGGAACACCAGCCCGACCGAGGTGCCGGTGAACGTGTACCGGCGCTGCCACCAGTCCGGCTTCTCGGCGGCCGGCTCTTCGCTTGCTTCTGGGGCCGCATAGGGCTTCTCTTCGACGGACTGCGTCTCGGTCATACCCTTATCCTCAGCGGTGAGTGAAGTTCGGGGTGCGTTTCTCGACAAACGCCGCCATGCCCTCGCCCTGATCCTCGGTCGCGAACGCGGAGTGGAACAGCCGGCGCTCGTACAGCAGGCCTTCCGACAGGGACGATTCGAATGCGCGGTTGACCGCCTCCTTGGCCATTCGAGACGCCGACAGCGACATCTGCGCGATGGTGGTCGCCACCGACATCGCCTCGCGCTGCAGTTCGTCGGCAGGCACCACCCGCGACACCAGCCCGCTGCGTTCGGCTTCGGCGGCATCCATGTTGCGTCCGGTGAGAATCATGTCCATCGCCTTGGCCTTCCCGATCGCGCGGGTCAGCCGCTGCGAGCCGCCCATTCCGGGCAGCACGCCGAGTTTGATCTCGGGCTGGCCGAACTTGGCTGTGTCGGCAGCGATCAGCACGTCGCACATCATCGCCAGCTCGCAGCCGCCGCCCAACGCGTAGCCGGCCACAGCGGCGATCGTGGGCGTGCGCACCGCGGCGACCTTGTTCCACGCCGCGAAATAGTCGGCGGCGAACACGTCCCCGAACGACAGCGAGGCCATCTCCTTGATGTCGGCGCCGGCCGCGAACGCCTTGGCGGAACCGGAGAGGATGATCGCGCCGACGCCGGGGTCGTCGTCGAGTTCGGCTGCGGCCGTGGTGACTTCGATCATCACCTGCCCGTTGAGCGCATTCAGCGCGTCGGGCCGGTTCAACGTGATGGTGGCAACCCGGTCCTGGCGGTGGACGAGGATCGTCTCGTGAGTCATCGGTGGAGTCCTTTCTAGAACGTCAGATCATTCTGGGCAGGCGCGAAGAACGCCTCGACGTCCGCAGCGCTGACGGCCGACAGTGCCGCCGGCGACCACTTGGGGTCGCGGTCCTTGTCGATCACCTGCGCACGGATGCCCTCCATCAGGTCGTGAGAGCGCAGCGTCGCGCACGACACCCGATACTCCTGGCGCAGAACGTCTTCCAGGGTTTCGAGTTGGGCTGCTCGGCGCACGGCTGCCAACGCCACCGCGAGCGCAGTGGGAGAACGGGTGGCGATCAGGTTCGCGGCGTCGTTAGCCGGTCCGGCGTCGTGTCCCCGCAGCGCCGCGACGACATCGGCGACCGTGTCGCCCGCATAGCATTCGTCGATCCACGTTCGTTGCGCCGCAAGGTTGCTCGGCGGCGGTGCGACGGCGTATTTCTCCAGTGCGTCGTCGAGTCCGTCTGCGGCGATCGCCTGGGCGAAGTCGCCCAGCGCGGTGTGCGGGACGTAGTGATCGGCGAAACCCATTGCGATGGCGTCGGATCCAGCGAACGGCGCACCGGTGAGGGCGACGTGCAGGCCCAGATTTCCGGGCGCGCGTGACAGGTAGTAAGTGCCGCCGACGTCGGGGACGAGACCGATGCCCACCTCTGGCATCGCCACCTTCGATGTGTCTGTGACTACCCGCGTTCCCGCGTGCACAGCGATGCCCACACCACCGCCCATCACGATGCCGTCCATCAGCGCGGTGTAGGGCTTGGGATAACGGGCGATGTAGCGGTTCAAGACGTACTCGTCGTGCCAGAACTGTCTGGTTTCGCTGCCGCCGTCGGCTTGGATGCTCTGGTAGATCGCGACGATGTCGCCACCCGCGCACAGCCCCCGTTCGCCTGCGCCCCTCACCACCACAGCGCGGACGTCGTCGTCGTCGGCCCAGTCCCTCAGCAGCGAGTGCATCGTGATGACCATCGAATGCGTCAGCGAGTTGATGGCTTTGGGCCGGTTCAGCGTCAAGAAGCGGACGCCATTGCAGGCCTCGGTCAGGATCTCGTCGTCGGAGCGAGGCTCGCCCAAGCGACTGTCGGCAGAGTCACCCGTCACGTCGAAGCAATGTAGATCGCCTCCCCGGGTCGATCCCCCGCGGGTAAGGTTTGGGCTGAAAATCACGGCCGGGGAACTGACAGCCACCTGTCAATCGTTAGACCGTTGTTCTCGGTCACAGCACACGGAGAGGGAACCGACGGTGCGGGAGTCAAGCAACCCGGTATTTCGGTCGCTGCCCAGGCAGCAAGGCGGATACGCGCAGTTCGGCCCCGGCTATGCCGCGGGCGCTCAGCAGGTCTACCAGGGCTATCAAGCCGAGCCCTACGTTCAGCAGGGCGTTTCCCGCCCGCTGACCATCGACGACGTCGTCACCAAGACCGGCATCACCCTCGGGGTGCTCTCGCTCGTGGCGGTGGTGTCGTACTTCCTGGTCGGCAGCAACATCGCGTTCGCGATGCCGTTCACGATTGTGGGCGCCCTCGGTGGTCTGGCGCTGGTGCTGGTCGCGACGTTCGGTCGCAAGCAGGACAACCCGGGCATCGTGCTCAGCTACGCCGCGCTCGAGGGCCTGTTCCTCGGTGCGATCTCGTGGCTGTTCGGCAACGTCGTCGTTTCGGGCGGCAGCGCCGGTGCGTTGATCACTCAGGCGGTCCTCGCGACCATCGGTGTATTCGCGGGGATGCTCGTCGTCTACAAGACGGGCGCCATCCGCGTGACGCCGAAGTTCACCCGGATGATCGTGGCCGGCCTCTTCGGTGTGCTCGTGCTGATGCTCGGCAACCTCGTGCTGTCGCTGTTCGGCGTCGGCGGCGGTGAGGGCATGGGACTTCGCAGCGGCGGCCCGATCGCGATCATCTTCTCGCTGGTCTGCATCGGCCTCGCGGCGTTCAGCTTCCTCATCGACTTCGACGCGGCCGACCAGATGATCCGCGCCGGTGCGCCCGAGAAGGCGGCGTGGGGCATCGCCCTCGGCCTGACGGTCACGCTCGTCTGGCTGTACCTCGAAATCCTGCGTCTGCTCAGCTACTTTCAGAGCGACTAGCCGCAACCTGTTGAGACTGCGTACAGATCGCGAAATCTCGTGAAATCGCGATCTGCACGCAGTTTCGTCGTGCCTGTGGCGCGGTTATCCACAGGCCGCGACCCGAGCGGGCTCAGGGCAGCGCGAACGCACGCGATGCTGTGGTGGTGGTGGGGGAGCAGCCGTTCATCGGGAGTGAGGCCGTCGCCTCCGGCCTGGTGAAAAAGCATCAGTTGCGGTCGGGGTTTCGGCCCGTCTTTCCTGACGTGTACGTCCAGAAGGACCTCACGCTGACTATCCGTCACCGCGCCATGGCTGGCTGGCTGTGGACCCGCCGGCAGGGTGTGATGGCGGGGCTGACGGCGGCGGCGCTGCATGGCGCCAAGTGGGTGGACGACTGCCTGCCCGTCGAGTTGGTGTGGTCGAACGCCAGAGCCGCGCCTGGTCTTCGCACTTATGACATGCGATTGCGGCACGAGGAACTGGGCGGCATCGCCGGACTGCCCGTCACCACGCCTTTGCGCACAGCGTTCGACATCGGCCGCCACGGACGGCTCGGTGAAGCGGTTGCGCGACTCGATGCGCTGGGTAACGCCACGGGGTTCAACGCTGAGGACGTGCTGACGTTGGCGAGCCACCATCGTCGTGCCCGCGGTGTGTGCCAGCTTCGTGCGGCGTTGGGCCTCTACGATCCCGGCGCCGCGTCGCCCAAGGAATCCTGGCTGCGGATGTTGTTGATCAATGCGGGTTCCCGCGGCCGACTACGCAGATTCCCATCACCAGCCCCGACGGCTCGCGGCAGTACTACCTCGACATGGGGTGGGAAGACGTGATGGTCGCCGCCGAGTACGACGGCGAGCAACACCGTCTCGACCCCGCCGTCTACGCCTACGACATCCAGCGCTCCGAGGACATCGCGGAACTCGGCTGGCTGAGAGTCCGTGTGGTCAAACGGAACCGAGCTGACGACGTCGTCGCCCGCGTGAAACGCGCATACCTGTCGAGACTGCGTACAGATCGCGAAGTC
>JBAPQQ010000335.1:0-5358 GCA_049280695.1 Mycobacterium sp. | reverse complement strand
CGTCTGAAGCGCCGCCCAGACGCGCTGCTGAAACTCGGTGCCGGCCAGGTCAAGGGCGACGTGAAAGTCGGTGATTTCGCCGGCGAAGTAGGCGTCGAGTTGCTCGACAGCTTCCGGGAAGGCGGCATCGTCTTCGATCCAGCCTGATCGATCCGGTTCGTGGGTCTGGCCCGCCATTCGCAGATGGCCCAGCGTGATGCCGTGGCCCGCCAGAGTCAACGGGCCCACCGGGCTGTCGATGATCCGGAAGTGTATGGCGCTCATGGTTTCTCCTTGGGTGGCCACTGGTTGACCGGGTGGTCGAGTATTCCCCACAGGTGCTGCGTCGCATACGACCTCCAGGGCCGCCACCGTGTGCTGTGCTCGCACAAAGAACGGGTGTCGACGGGCAGCCCCAAGATGTTCGCTGCCGCCCGGATTCCGCCGTCGGCGGCGGGAAACGCGTCGGGATCGCCCAGCGCTCGCATAGCGATCAGCTCGGCCGTCCACGGACCCACGCCGGGCAGCTCCAGCAGCTGATGCCGCCCACGTTGCCAGTCACACCCGGGACCCAGGTTCACGGTTCCGGCGGCCAGTGCGCGTACCAACCCAATGACACTGCGCTGGCGTGACTTTGGAAAGGCGAGCTCGGCGGGCCTCAGGTGGGCAAGCTCGTCGACCGACGGGAAGACATGCGTCAGCCCGCCGTCGGGGTCGGTGATCGGTGTGCCGTGGGTCTTGACGATCCGTGCGCAATGGGTGCGCGCCGCCTTCATCGACACCTGCTGGCCGATCACCGCACGCAAAGCGAGTTCATGTTCGTCCACCGTGCGGGGGATGCGCTGACCGGGCTGCTTGGCTATCAGCGGAGCAAGGTCGCGGTCGGTGCGCAGGAAGTCGACCACCGCCTCGGGGTCGGCATCCAAGTCCAGCAGCCGCCGGCAACGGGCGATCGCGGTGGACAGATCGCGAAAGTCGTTCAGCCGCAACACACAGCGCACATGGTCGGGCGCAGGCGTCAGACTGACGATCCCGTTGCCCCAATGCAGCCGCAGCGTCCGCCGGTATGCGCCGTCGCGCACCTCTTCGCACCCGGGGATCGCGCCGGCCGCCAGATGGCCGAACAAACCCTCGAACGCGAACGGCGCCCGCGTCGACAGCCGCAGCGCCACCGTCCCCGTACCCGCGGCGGCGTCGGACCCGAACCGGTGAGCCGCCTTCTTGCGCAACTCGGTCGGGCTGCTGGCGCACGCTTCGCGAATCGTGTCGTTGAACTGGCGAATGCTGGAAAATCCGGCCGCGAACGCGACGTCGCTGAACGGCAGATCGGTGGTCTCGATCAGCACGCGCGCGGTCTGGGTCCGCTGGGCTCGTGCCAGCGCCAACGGCCCCGCGCCCACTTCGGCCTGAAGCAACCGCTCGAGTTGGCGCGAGGTGTAGCCCACCTTGGCGGCAAGCGCGGTGACACCCCCACGCTCCACCGTCCCGTCGGCAATCAACCGCATCGCCCGTGCGACCACGTCACCGCGGACGTTCCACTCCGGCGATCCGGGCGACGCGTCAGGGCGGCACCGCTTGCACGGGCGGAAACCGGCTCGCTGTGCGGCAGCGGCGGTCGGGTAGAACCGCACGTTGCGCGCGAACGGTGACCGCGCCGGGCAACTGGGACGGCAGTAGATCCGGGTGGTCAGGACGGCGGTGACGAACCAACCGTCGAACCGGGGATCCTTGGACTGGATCACCCGATAGCAGCGGTCGAAGTCGTCGTGCATACGTCGACAATTACACGCCCGGTCCGACAAGACTGGCGGAAGTCCGACATCACGGTCCGACCGGCACCGCGAGCCTGGTCGCATCGTCGCGCCCCCGCAGAACGACCTCGTCATCGAGGGTCCACTTTCTTCGCTCGGTCTCGCTCGCCTGCTGCACTGCCTCGGCCGAAGCCAACAACCGCGTGGGATGGGATTTGGCGAGCTCGCACAGCCGCGCCGCCTCGTTCACCGGGTCTCCGATCACGGTGTACTCGAAGCGCTCGTAGGCGCCGACGTTGCCCGCGACGGCCTTGCCCGCGGCCACCCCGACGCCTGCCGGGCATTCCGGCACTTCCTGGCGCAGCCGACAGGCGATCGCGCGAGCGGCCGCCAGGGCGTCGTCTTCAGGACGCTCTCGGCGCACGGGCGCCCCGAACACCGCGAGCGAGCCGTCGCCTTCGAACTTGTTCAGCAGGCCCTGGTGGCGGTCGACCTCGTCGACGATCACGGTGAAGAACCGGTTGAGAAGCTCGACGACCTCCATGGGAGGTCTTCTGCCGACCAGCTGCGTGGAGCCGATCATGTCGACGAAGAACACTGCGACATGGCGCTCTTCGCCACCGAGCTCGAGCTCCTGCTCTTCGGCCGCCGCGGCCACCTCGCGGCCGACGTGCCGGCCGAACAGGTCACGGAGCCGCTCGCGTTCGCGTAACCCGTGGACCATCGAGTTGAACCCCCGCTGCAACTCGCCCAACTCGGTGCCGTCGAACACCACGAGGTTGCACTCGAGATTGCCGTCTTCGACCTGCTTGAGCGCCGCACGCACCACTCGCACCGGCGTGACGATGAGCCACGCGACGATCCACATGAGCAACGAGCCGAAGACGAGCGCAACGACGCCGAGTATCAAGACAGCGAACGCGAATTGGGTCTCGGTCAGGTTCTTCAGGAATGCCGCGAACACAGCCAGTAGCACGATGCCGAGGACGATCACGCCGGAGCCGAGCGCCCAGCCGGCCATGATGCGGCCCATGACGCGCGTAGCGAATCCCCGCGGTGGCTGTCCGGCCTCCAGCGCCTGCGCGGCGACCGGGCGCAGCGCGAATTCGGTGAACATGTAGCAGATCGCGGTCACGACGATCCCGCTGAAGCTCACCGCGAACAGCTGCCGCGGGATGAATGTCGTGTTGACCATTCCGTACAGCGTCGTGAACAGCGCCGTGCCGATGCCCCACAGGACGAGATGGATGCGCGCCAGCCGCCATGGGGCCAGAAACGTGTTGCGCTGGTCTTCGCGACTGGGCGGGCGATCCTCGATCGACCACCGCAGCGATTTGACGATGCGCCGCGTCATCCAGATGACACCGACGAGCAGTGCGGCTGCGATGTAGGCGGGACCGACTCCGAAGGTCAGCCACTTCGGGGCATCGGTGAAGATGCTCGGTACCGGGATGGCAACCGTCACCACCAACACCGCGACGGCTATCCCGATCAGGTTCGTGGTCAGTACGAATACGGTCAGGATGACCTGGATGCGCACGCGTCTGCGGTGGGGGCTCTCTTCGGCGGGACCCAGCAGCCACGTACCGAAGTCCGGTGTCTCCGGAAGCCGGGGGCCTTGCCGCGTCAGCCGCTCGAGCACCCGGCCTAATCGCTGAGCCAGCGAACGCTTGGCACCCATGGTTCTCCAGAGCCTAGTTGGCGACCCCTCGATCTAGAGTGAACCTGTGCGTCTTGTGATCGCCCGCTGCACGGTCGACTACCTCGGACGACTCACCGCGCACCTGCCATCGGCGCGGCGGCTGCTGTTGATCAAGGCCGACGGGTCGGTGAGCGTGCACGCCGACGACCGTGCGTACAAGCCGCTGAACTGGATGAGTCCGCCGTGCTGGTTGACCGAGAGCGCGGAGGGGTTGTCCGCGGTGTGGGTGGTGGAGAACAAGACCGGGGAGCAGCTGCGCATCACGATCGAGGAGATCGAACACGACTCGCTGCACGAACTCGGCGTCGACCCCGGGTTGGTGAAGGACGGCGTCGAGGCGCACCTCCAGGAGCTGCTCGCAGAGCACGTCGAGCTGCTGGGAGCCGGGTACACGCTGGTACGTCGCGAGTACATGACGCCGATCGGCCCGGTCGACATGCTGTGCCGAGACGAGCAGGGCCGGTCGGTCGCCGTCGAGATCAAGCGCCGCGGAGAGATCGACGGCGTGGAGCAGCTGACGCGATACCTCGAGCTGCTCAACCGCGACAGCCTGCTCGCCCCCGTCAGTGGGATGTTCGCCGCCCAGCAGATCAAGCCGCAAGCCCGCACACTGGCGGTCGATCGGGGAATCCGTTGCATCACATTGGATTACGATGCAATGCGCGGTCTGGAAAGCGACGAGTACCGGTTGTTCTGATGCCTCGGAGAAAACGCCCCGCCCGGCAACATCCCGCACCACCGTGGGCTGCGGGCCGTCGGGTGGAGACCGGGCCTGACGGCCATGCGTACGAGGTGCGTCCCGTCGCCGCGGCCCGCGCCGCCAAGTGGTACCGCTGTCCTGGGTGTGATCACGAAATCCGTTCGGGCACAGCCCATGTGGTGGTGTGGCCCGCAGACATCGGCGGCGTGGACGATCGTCGCCACTGGCACACCGCCTGCTGGCGGCACCGCGCTACGCGTAGCCCGACGCGAAAGTGGTCTTGAAACTCAGGATTGCTGCGCTGGCTCGACCAACTCGATCAGCACGCCGCCGGCATCCCTGGGATGAAGGAAGTTGATCCGTGAATTGGCGGTGCCACGTCGCGGTATGTCGTAGAGCAGGCGGATGCCCTGGTCTTCCAGCCGCCGGGCGAGCTGATCCAAGTTGCTGACGCGGTACGCGAGCTGCTGCAGGCCGGGCCCGCGCTTGTCCAGGAATTTGGCGACCGGCGACGAGTCGCTGACCGGGGCCATCAGCTGAAGCTGCACGCTGCCGACCGGCGCGCCACGGACCGAGAGCATGGCCTCGCGGATGCCCTGGTCCTCGTTGAGTTCCTCATGTAGCACGATCATGCCGAGGTGGTCGTGATACCACGCGATCGCGGCGTCGAGGTCAGGCACAGCGACCCCGATGTGGTCGATCGCCGTCACCAGCGCGCTGGCGAGGAGGGGGCGGGCATCAACCTGCTCGGTGGTCATAACGTCAAGGTAACCTAACGACAAAGATTTCGCTTCCCCGGTTTGTACCCACTCGCCGGCAAACCAATCCCTGGAGGTAGTGATGACGACGTCGGTGATCGTTGCTGGGGCGCGCACGCCGATCGGCAGACTGATGGGTTCGCTGAAGGATTTCTCCGGCTCTGACCTGGGCGGGATCGCGATCGCCGGCGCACTCGAGAAGGCCAACGTGCCGGCTTCGCTGGTCGACTACGTGATCATGGGTCAGGTTCTTACGGCCGGAGCGGGTCAGATGCCCGCGCGGCAGGCCGCAGTGGCCGGCGGTATCGGCTGGGACGTGCCGTCCCTGACGATCAACAAGATGTGCCTGTCCGGGATCGACGCCATCGCGCTGGCCGACCAGCTGATCCGTGCCGGTGAGTTCGACGTGGTGGTCGCCGGCGGACAGGAGTCGATGACGGCCGCGCCGCACCTGCTGATGGGCAGCCG
>JBAPQQ010000334.1:0-11353 GCA_049280695.1 Mycobacterium sp. | reverse complement strand
CTGTGACGGCGCCGGTGGCGTTCTGCAGCTGACCGCGAATCAGCATGGCCGGTGCGGTCTGAGCGACGCGGCGGTGCCTGGCCCAGACCCCCGGCGTACACAGGACATTCACCATTCCGGTTTCGTCCTCGAGGTTCAAGAACGTCACGCCCCGGGCAGTGCCGGGCCGCTGGCGGTGCGTCACGGCGCCGGCGATCAGCACCCGGGTGCCGTCGGGCACTTTCAAGAGCTGATCTGCGGGAATGACGCCGAGCGCGGCGAGATCGTCGCGCAGGAACTGCGTCGGGTAGCTGTCCGGGGAGATGCCGGTGGCCCACACGTCGGCCGCCGACAGCTCCAGCTCCGTCATGCCGGGCAACGACGGGATGTGCGACGACGATCCGACGCCCGGCAGCCGGTCGGGCCTTTCGGCCGCCGCCGCACCCGCCGCCCACAGTGCTTCACGCCGGGTGATGCCGAAGCAGCCGAGCGCGCCGGCGGTGGCCAGCGCCTCGGTCTGCGGCACGGACAGCTGCACGCGGGACGTCAGGTCCAACAGAGATGCGAAGGCGCCGTTGGCCTTTCGTTCGTCGACAGCCTTTTGCGCCAGCTCGTCGCCGATGTGACGGACGCTGCCCAGGCCGAGCCGCACCTCGGTGCCCTCGTTTTCCAGTGTGGCGTGCGCGAGGCTGGCGTTGACGTCGGGGTTGTGCACCAGTACCCCGTGCCGGCGCGCGTCGGCGACCAGTGACTGCGGCGAGTAGAAGCCCATCGGCTGCGCGCGCAGCAGCGCGGCGCAGAACACCGCGGGGTAGTGCAGCTTGAACCAGGACGAGTAGAACACCAGCGACGCGAAGGACAACGAATGGCTTTCCGGAAAACCGAAATTGGCGAAGGCTTCCAGCTTCTCGTAGATCCGGTCGGCCGCGTCGCCGGTGATACCGTGCCGCTGGCGCATGCCGTCGTAGAACCGGCCTTTGAGGCGCTGCATCCGTTCGGTGGACCGCTTGGAGCCCATCGCCCGCCGCAGTTGGTCGGCCTCCGCGGCGGTGAAGCCGGCGCAGTCGACGGCCAGCTGCATCAGTTGTTCCTGAAACAGCGGCACGCCCAACGTCTTCCGCAGCGCCGACTCCATCGACGGATGGTCGTAGGTAACCGGTTCCTCACCGTTGCGCCGCTTGATGTACGGGTGCACCGAGCCGCCCTGGATCGGGCCGGGCCGGATCAGCGCCACCTCCACGACGAGGTCGTAGAAGATGCGCGGCTTCAGCCTGGGCAGGGTGGCCATCTGCGCGCGCGACTCCACCTGGAAGACGCCGACCGAATCGGCCTTCTGCAGCATCTCGTAGACCGCCGGCTCGGACAGGTCGAGCTTGGCCAGGTCGACGTCGACGCCCTTGTGCTCGGCCACCAGGTCGATGGCATAGTGCAGTGCGGACAACATGCCCAGGCCAAGCAGGTCGAACTTGACCAATCCGATTGCGGCGCAGTCGTCTTTGTCCCACTGCAGCACACTGCGGTTCGCCATGCGCGCCCACTCCACCGGGCACACGTCGGCGATGGGCCGGTCGCAGATCACCATGCCGCCCGAGTGGATGCCCATGTGCCGGGGCAGGTTGGAGATCTGGCTCGCCAGGTCGATCACCGGCTCGGGGATGTCCTCGACGTCGGGAGAGTCGGCCAGGCCGTTCCACCGGCTGATCTGCTTGCTCCAGGCGTCCTGCTGTCCTTGCGAAAAGCCCAGTGCGCGAGCCATGTCGCGCACCGCGCTGCGGCCGCGGTAGGTGATGACGTTGGCCACCTGCGCGGCGTAGTCGCGGCCATAGCGGTCGTAGACGTATTGAATCGCCTTCTCGCGCAGGTCGGATTCGATGTCGATGTCGATGTCGGGTGGCCCGTCGCGTTCGGGCGACAGGAACCGCTCGAACAACAGCTCGTTGGCCACCGGATCGACGGCGGTGACACCCAGTGCGTAGCAGACCGCCGAGTTGGCTGCCGATCCTCTGCCCTGGCACAGGATGCCGTTCTCCCGGCAGAACCGGGTGATGTCGTGCACCACGAGGAAATAGCCCGCGAACTGCAGTCGCTGGATCACGTCCAGCTCGTGCTCGATCTGGGCGTAGGCCCGCGGCGCGCGGTCGGGCGACCCGTATCGGTCGCGAGCCCCGACCATCGTCAGGTGGCGAAGCCAGCTGTCTTCGGTGTGCCCGTCGGGTACGTCGAACGGCGGTAGTTGCGGCGCGATGAGCTCGAGCGCGAACCCGCACTGCTCCGCGAGGCCGACGGCTGCCGTCACCGCCTCGGGGGCGAACAGCTGCGCCATCTCTGCTCCAGACCGCAAATGCGAACCCCCCAGCGGCGCAAGGTATCCGGCCGCCTCGTCGAGGGAGTGCCGGGCGCGGATGGCACCCATCGCCATGGCCAGCCGGGCCCGGGACGGCTCGGCGAAGTGCGCGCCGGTGGTGGCGACGACGCCCACGCCGAACGTGGGTGCCAGTGCGGCCAACGCCGCGTTGTGCTCGTCGTCAAGCGGTTGGCCGTGCGTCGTGAGCTCGATACTGACACGGTGCGCGCCGAACCGGTCCACCAGGTCGGCCAGCGCCTTCTCGGCCGCCTCCGGCCCGCCTGCGGTAAGCGCTTGGTGCACATGGCCTTTGCGACATCCGGTGAGGATGTGCCAGTGGCCGCCGGCAGCCTCGGTGAGCCCGTCGAAGTCGTAAAGGGGTTTGCCTTTCTCACCGCCGGCCAAGTGCGCCTTCGATATCTGCCGGGACAGCCGCCGGTAGCCTTCGGGGCCGCGGGCCAGCGCCAGCAGGTGCGGCCCGGGCGGATCGGGGTCTTCGGTGCGGGGTGTGTTGGACAGCGACAGTTCGGCGCCGAACACCGTGCGCATGCCCAGCTCCTTGGCGGCCTCGGCGAACCGCACCACGCCGTAGAGACCGTCGTGGTCGGTGAGCGCGATCGCGCGCAGGTCCAGCCGCACCGCCTCCTCGACGAGTTCTTCGGGAGTGCTCGCCCCGTCGAGGAAGCTGTAGGCGGAGTGGGCGTGCAATTCGGCGTAGGGAATGCCCGAACCGGTCCGATGGACGTCTGGCTTGAGGTAGGCGCCGCGCTTGCGGGAGAAGGCGGGGCCGCCGGGGTCGGCGGGATCGGCCAGGGACTCCCCCGCGCGACGGGGCTTGCCGTTGAGCACCCGCTCGATCTCGCCCCAGCTCGGCCCGGTGAACCAGCCCATCGCCATAGTCTATCGAACACGTGTTCGATTGTGAATGTCGCCGAGATTGCACCCAGGGTCGTGATTTCTCGCGATCCACGACCACGGCTGCAATTTCGCCGGCCACGCGATGAATCCCGAGCCGCGCGACGGTCTACACGACATGACCCGCACCTCATCTGCGAAACCGCCCGTGGTCGACCAGCAGACCTGGCGCCACAAGCTCGACGAACTGCGCCGGCGTGAGAAGGCCGCCACCCGCGAGCTGGACGCCATCGCCGCGCAGCGTCGCCGGCTTCCGATGGTCGAGATGCCCGCCTACACGCTGATCGGCAAGGACGGGCCCGTCCGGCTGGCCGACGTGTTCGCCGGGCGCTCCCAGCTGATCACCTACCACCACATGTGGGAGGACGGCGCGCAATGGCAGTGCGGCGGCTGCACCGGTTTCACGTCCCAATTCACCAGGCTGGACTTCCTGGACAGCTATGACGCCCGCTTCGTGATCGTCACCAACGGACCCATCGAGGAGGCGCTGGCCTACCGCGACAAGGTCGGCAACAGAATGGACTGGTACTCGTCGTCGGAGAGCACGTTCGGCGCCGACGTCGACGCGCCGCCCGGTGGCGGGTTCGCCGTCAACGTGTTCCTGCGCGACGGCGACGCCGTTTACCGCACGTGGCACACCAACGGCCGTGGCACCGAGCAGCTCGGCCATACCTTTGGGCTCATCGACATCCTGCCGTGGGGCCGGCAGGAGGAATGGCAGGACTCACCCGAAAGCTGGCCGTCGAGGCCGACCTATTCCGGTTGGCTGGATTCACCCGGCATCGCACGGTTCTACGGACCGGGATCTGAGGACTAGACGGTGATCGGAGATGATCGGTCGCGTGGCCGAAACGCTGACCGACATCCTGGCGCTTCTCGCGTTGGAGCCTGCCGGACCCGACGCCTTCGACGGACGGCAACCCGACGACGCAGGCAGCGTCCGAGTCTTCGGTGGGCAGGTCGCGGCGCAGGCACTGATGGCAGCCGGCCGCACCGCTGCCGGCCGTGTCCCCCACAGCCTGCACCTCTACTTCCTGCGTCCGGGGGATCCGCGAGAACCGTTGCGCTACAACGTCGCCTGTCTTCGCGATGGCGGCACATTCTCAGCGCGATCTGTTGCGGTCACGCAGGGAGACGGCCGCGTCATCCTCGAAGCGCTGGCCTCGTTCACCGACGGGCTCGACGGAATCGACTACCATCAGTCCATCCCCGACGTGCCGGCACCAGAAACCTTGCCGCCGATGGAAATTCAGCTTGCCGACTACGCCGACGAACTCGACGGGTTTTGGGTGCGGCCACGCGGGGTCAGCATGCGCTACGTCGATCCGCCACCACTGCTGGCAGTCAATCTCCCCGGGCCGCTCGGCCCCGCCACCCGGCTGTGGTTCCGCGCCGACGGCGACGTGCCCGCCGACCCCCTCATCGCGTTCAGTCTGCTCGCCTACATCAGCGACTGGTCCATCCTCGACCCCGTGCTGTACATGACGCGCCGGCCGCCGGTGGCCCACAGCATCGCGTCCCTCGACCACGCGATGTGGTTTCACCGGCCACCCGACTTCTCGGATTGGCTGCTCTATGACCAGCACTCGCCCAGCGGCATCGGCGCACGCGGGCTGTCCAACGGTGCGATCTACAACCGCGCGGGACAACTCGTCTGCACCGTGGTGCAGGAGGGCTATCTCGGCCGCGGCTAGCCGGCGTACTCGGCCGTGCCGTCCTCGAGGACCAGCCGGCCGTTGGACCCGTCCGGGCCGGCCGCCTCGGTGCGGAACACCGCATACCCGGGATCGGTGCGCCAGATCGACGTCGTCAGCGTCTCGCCGGGAAACACCGGAGACGTAAACCGGGCACCGACGGCGGTGACCTTGTGCGCGTCTCCCCCGCCGAGCTCGGCGACCAGCGCCCGGCCCGCAACGCCGTACGTGCACAGCCCGTGCAGGATCGGCTTTTCGAACCCGGCCATCTCGCGCGCGAACCACGGATCGCTGTGCAAGGCATTGCGGTCACCGGACAGCCGGTAGATCAGGGCCTGGTCTTCACGCGTGGGCAGCGCGACCCGCGCGTCGGGCTCACGGTCCGGAATCGGCGGCGCAACAGGCCGCTGACCCGGCTGACCGCCGAAGCCGCCCTCCCCGCGAATGACCGCGGTCGTCAGCGTCTCGGCAACGACCTGCGACGTCTCCGGGTCGGTGCCGGTGGCCTTGAGCATGACGACCGCGTTCTTGCCCGGCCCCTTGTCCTGGATGTCGGCGACCTCGGCGACGACGCTCAACTGACCGGCCGGTGGCAGGGGCGCGAACAGCCGGATCTGCTGCGAACCGTGCAACAGCATGGCGAAGTTGAAGGTGCCGATCTTGCCCGCCGCGGCGAACGGCAGGCATGCGATCACGGCATATGTCGGCAGAACCTGCTGAGGGGTGTCGTGGCTGTTCTCCGTCGTGAACGCCAGGTCGTCGATCCCGGCGCCGACGCCCAGCGCGTAGAGCAGCGTGTCGCGGTCGGTCCACGTGAAGAGTTGTGGCTCTGTTTTCGCACCAATGGCGTCGGGGTCGATGGGCATACCGTCAGCCTCTCATGTCGACCAGCACACCGGGGTTCATGATCCCCGCCGGGTCGAGCGCGGCCCTGATCGCGCGCAGCGCGTCGGCGCGGCGCGAATTACCGTGAACCCGTGACGTCGACACCCGACCCCGAACCGTTCACGCCCCATCCCGCGGAGCCGCACCACGGCTCGATGGCCGGAAAGCTCAACTGGCTGCGTGCGGGCGTGCTGGGCGCCAACGACGGAATCGTGTCCACCGCCGGCATCGTGGTCGGCGTCGCCGCGGCCACCGCCGAGCGCGCGCCGGTGTTCACCGCCGGTATCGCCGGCCTGGTCGCAGGCGCACTGTCGATGGCGGTCGGCGAATACGTCTCCGTGAGTACGCAGCGCGACACCGAGCAGGCGATGCTCCACAAAGAACGCCAGGAATTGAAGCTGCAGCCCGACGCCGAACTGGACGAGCTGGTCGGGCTCTACCAGACACGAGGCCTGTCCCACGAGACCGCGCACAAGGTCGCCGAAGAACTGACCGCGCACGACGCGCTCGCCGCGCACGCCGAGGTCGAGCTGCGCATCGACCCGAAGGAGCTGACGAGTCCGTGGCAGGCGGCGGGTTCGTCGGCGATCGCGTTCACCGTCGGGGCGCTCCTTCCGCTGCTCGCGATTCTGGTTCCGCCGTCCGCGATACGGATACCGGTCACGTTCGCCGCGGTGCTGATCGCGCTCGCCCTCACCGGTTGGGCCGGGGCTCGGCTCGGCGGCGCGAAGCCTCTGCGTCCGACCCTGCGGGTGATCGCCGGCGGTGCGCTGGCAATGGTGATCACGTTCGGCATCGGCCATCTGATCGGCGGCGCGGTCGGGTAGCACCGGCCCTCGACGGCCCCGACATTGACC
This sequence comes from Mycobacterium sp., assembly GCA_049280695.1. Classification (GTDB taxonomy): domain Bacteria; phylum Actinomycetota; class Actinomycetes; order Mycobacteriales; family Mycobacteriaceae; genus Mycobacterium. The sequence continues at coordinate 4,679 of JBAPQQ010000334.1, read as the reverse complement.
GCGCCCCTGCGAGCGACCACGATGGCTCCCATGCGCTATCTCGTTACCGGCGGTACCGGGTTCATCGGCCGCCGGGTGGTCTCGAAACTGCTCGAAACGCGGCCTGACGACGACGTCGGCGTGCTGGTCCGGCGCACGTCGCTGTCCCGCTTCGAACGCCTGGGCGACGACTGGGGAGACCGCGCCAAGCCGGTCGTCGGCGACTTGACCGCACCCGAACTCGGCCTCAGCCCCGAGACGCTGGCGAGCCTGGGCGGCGTCGGACACGTGGTGCACTGCGGCGCGATCTACGACATCACCGAGCCGGACCTGGCCCAGCGCGCCGCCAACGTGGACGGCACCCGGTCGGTGATCGGCTTGGCGAAGCGCGTCGGCGCCGTGTTGCACCACGTGTCATCGATCGCGGTCGCCGGCGACTTCCACGGCGAGTACACCGAGGCCGACTTCGACGTCGACCAGAACCTGCCCACGGCATACCACCAGACCAAATTCGAGGCCGAGCAGCTGGTACGCGCCGAGCCGGGACTGCGCTACCGCATCTACCGGCCCGGCGCGGTCGTCGGCGATTCACGCACCGGCCAGATGGACAAGATCGACGGGCCCTACTACCTTTTCGGGGTGCTCGCCGCACTGGCGAAGCTGCCGTCGTTCACCCCGATGATGCTGCCCGACGTCGGCCGCACGAACATCGTGCCGGTCGACTATGTGGTCGACGCGCTCGTCTTCCTGATGCACACACCCAACCGGGACGGCCAGACATTCCATCTCACCTCGCCGAAGGCCATTGGGCTGCAAGGCATTTACCGCGCTGTTGCGAAGACGGCGGGGCTGCCGCCGATGGTCGGCGCACTGCCGCGATCGCTGGCGTCGCCAGTGCTCAAGCTCCGCGGACGCGCGAAGGTGATACGGAACGTGGCCGTCACGCAGCTGGGGGTTCCGGCCGAACTGCTCGACGTCGCCGACCTGCCCACGACGTTCACCGCCGATGCGACACGGGAAGCGCTGCGGGGCAGCGGGATCGACGTGCCGGAGTTCGCCTCCTACGCACCACTGCTGTGGCGGTACTGGGCTGACCACCTGGACCCCGACCGCACCCGTCGTGACGACCCGGAAGGACCATTGATCGGCAAGCACGTGATCGTCACCGGCGCCTCGAGCGGGATCGGCCGGGCGTCGGCGATCGCGATCGCGCAACGGGGTGCGACTGTCTTCGCGCTGGCCCGCAACGGCGCCGCTCTGGACGAGATGGTCGCCGAGATCCGTGAATCAGGCGGACAGGCTTACGCTTTCACCTGCGATGTCACCGACTCGTCCTCGGTCGAGCACACCGTCAAGGATATCCTGGGCAGATTCGGGCATGTCGACTACCTGGTCAACAGTGCGGGTCGCTCGATACGCCGCTCGGCGGTCAACTCCACCGACCGCCTGCACGACTACGAACGCGTGATGGCCGTCAACTACTTCGGCGCGGTGCGCATGGTGCTCGCGCTACTACCGCACTGGCGGGAGCGGCGTTTCGGCCACGTGGTCAACGTGTCCAGCGCGGGCGCGCAGGCGCGCAACCCAAAGTACAGCGCATACATCCCGAGCAAGGCCGCATTGGACGCGTTCTCCGACGTGATCGCCACCGAAACACTCTCCGATCACATCACTTTCACGAACGTGCACATGCCGCTGGTGCGTACGCCGATGATCACGCCGTCGCGAAAACTCAACCCGCAACGCCCGATCAGCGCCGAGCACGCCGCGGCGATGGTGGTACGCGCGCTCGTGGAGAAGCCCGCACGCCTGGACCACCCGCTCGGTACGATCGCCGAGGCCGGTAACTACTTCACGCCCAAACTCGCGCGCCGGGTCCTGCACCAGATCTATCTCGGATATCCCGATTCTCCTGCCGCGCAGGGAATCACCCCCGCCGAAACGGCCGCACCGCCGTCCGAGCCGCCGCGCCGGCCCAAGCGGCCCGCCCGCGCGGTACGCAGGCTGGGTGTGCCCCGTCCGGTGAGGCGAGCGGTGAGGCTGGTGCCCGGCGTACATTGGTGACCTTGTGAGGTCACTTGCCCGAATCCTGTGCGCTGCCCCGATCGTCGTTGCCGGCTGCCTGTGGCTGATCCCGAGCGCGCACGCCGACCGCACCATTACTTTGACCTTCGTCCGCCACGCACAGTCGGCGGGCAACGCGTCCGGCCTGATCGACACGTCGGTGCCGGGTCCGGCGATCACCGCTCTGGGTGCCGGGCAAGCCATAGAGGTTGCGAAAGAGTTGAGCCCCAACGGCTATGACGGGATCTACGCCTCGACGATGGTGCGCACTCAACAGACCGCCGCCCCCATGTCGGTGGCACTGGCCGAGCCCGTCTCGGTGTTGTCGGGTCTTCGCGAGATCGAAGCGGGTCGATACGAAGGGCAACCGGAGGCCGGCGCGCAGCAATTCTTCACCGCACCGGCCGCGTGGCTTCACGGAGACCGCAACGCTCGCATCTCCGGATCGATCGACGGCAACGAATTCGACGCCCGCTTCGACGACGCGGTGCAATCGATCTACGACAGCGGCGACGTCAACCCGGTCGCATTCTCACATGCGGCGGCGATCATGGTGTGGGTCCTGATGAACGTCAAGAACCCCGACGTCTCGTTGGCCACCCAAGACCCCCTGCCGAACACCGGCCACGTCGTGATCGTCGGAAGCCCTCGCGACGGCTGGACGCTGGTCGACTGGGACGGGGCATCGGTACCGCGATGAGTGTGCCGGTTTTCGCCGATGTCGACACCGGCGTCGACGACGCAATGGCTCTGGTCTACCTGCTCGCCAGCGCCGGAGCCCGATTGGCCGGAATTGCGTCGACGGGTGGAAACGTTGCGGTGCAACAGGTTTGCGTCAACAACCTCGGGCTGCTGGACCTGTGCCGGGCGAATGAAATCCCGGTGTCGAAGGGTGCCGAGCAGCCGCTGGGATGCGCTTTGCGCACCGCCGAGGACACACACGGACCGCAAGGCCTCGGGTACGCCGAGGTGCCACCCAGTGCCCGCCGGCTCACCGACTACGACGCCGCCGAGGCGTGGGTGCGCACGGCGCACGCTTATCCCGGGGAACTGGTCGGACTCGTCACCGGGCCGATGACCAACCTGGCGCTGGCGTTGCGTCTGGAACAGGGACTGCCTGGGTTGCTGCGGCGACTGGTGATCATGGGCGGCTCGTTCGAGTATCGCGGGAACACCGATGTGGTGGCGGAGTGGAACGTCAGCGTCGACCCTGAGGCCGCAGCAGAGGTTTTCGCTCATTGGACGGGCGCCGGGGGGCTACCGATCGTGTTGGGGCTCAATCTCACCGAGAACATCGTGATGACGCCGGCGATCTTGTCCCGGTTGGCGCAGGCGGCCGACTCGTCGACGTCGGCGATGAGCGTGCTCGATCCGCGGGGTACCCGGTCGGTGGCTGTCAACCCGCTGATCCGCGTGCTCGAGGATGCGATGCGGTTCTACTTCGAGTTCCACTTCGACCAGGGCGAGGGCTATCTGGCGCATCTGCACGACCCGCTCGCGGCGGCGGTAGCGCTGGATCCGTCGCTGGCGCAGACCCGCTCGGCGACAGTCGACGTGGAGTTGACCGGCACGCTGACACGCGGGATGACGATCGCCGACTGGTCGGGCCGGTGGGGCCGTGCGCACAATGCGCGCGTGGGCGTCGGCGTGGATCCTGGCGCGTTCTTCGACCGATTCATCGACCGGGTCGGCACGTTCGCGCGGCGGGTCTATTCGTAGACGCCCTCGAGGTACCAGCGCCGCTGGCGGTAGCACAGCAGGAAAGCCGTCCCGGAGTCGACGAGCACCTGTGCACGCGCGGTGTGGCCGATCGTCACGGCGGGGTCCCACCAGCGTTCGTCGACCGGCCACGGTCCCGCCCACCAGCGCAGCGGCCCGTGCGCTTCCAGTCGGACCGGATCGGCGGTGAACATCCCGCGGCTGGTGACGCGCACCGGATTGCCCTGAGCGTCAAGCAGTTCCACCGGGTCGTCACGGATAACGGCCGGTGACGGTTCAGGCAGCCGGCCGGGCCAGGGTTGCTTCGGATCGGCTCGTGGGACGAGTTCGTCGCCCAGTGGCACCAGCGTGATCCGCTCGGCCGGCCCGCGGCCACCGCTCAGCACCGGGACCTGGACCGCGTCCGGCCCGAGCAGACCCTGTACCCGCACCAGCGCACGTCGCGCCCGCAGCCGGTCTTCCTCGCCCAGCCCACCCCATAGCGGCAGCTGCAACGCCTCGGCCGAGACCACCTCCACCGGCTGCAGTCGCAGCATCGTCACCGGCTCGGTGGGCCGGTCGCCCGTGCGGTTGTTCAGCCAGCCGTCCAGCTGCCAGCGCACCCGGTCGGCGGTGGCGTCTTCGGTCAATGGCTCCGCGCAGCGCCACACCCGGCTCAGCTCTTCGCCGTTGGCGGTGACGGCATGGATGGCCAGCCGGGTGCAACCGACCCCGGCCGACATCAACGTCTGGTGCAGCTGGCTGGCCAGCGATCGGCCGGCGAACGCCGCGGCGTCCACCCGGTCGATCGGGGGGTCGCAGGCCATCACGGCGTCGAACTCGACTGCCGGTTCGCGTCCTGACGGGCCGCGCTGCGGCTCGCCACGGGCGAATCGGTGCGCCGCCACTGCGTCGGCACCGAACCGGGACGCCACGTC
>JBAPQQ010000333.1:0-1977 GCA_049280695.1 Mycobacterium sp. | reverse complement strand
CTGCAGCACCGCGCCGAGCAGGTCACCAGCCTGAGCGCCTTGGTCCACCAGCGTGGTGTTCAGCTGAGTGCCGGCCGGAACGATCGACGAGTTGACGACGGATAGCAATTTGTCGGCGGCGTTGGCGTCGACGAACTGCTGCGTCAACGTCACGGTACCGGTCACCTTTCCGCCGGCGTCGCCCACCAGTCTCGTCAGTGACGTGACGACATCGTCGGATGCATCGGGAGTGCGGATGATCATCACGGACTTCTCGTTCAGCGCGCCGCGCACGATCCGTCCGGCCATCGCGGTGTCGAATTCGATTGCCGCGTTAAGCCTTTCGGTCAACGCATTGTTGTGCTGCTCGAGTCCGCCGATCCTGTCCTTCAGCTGTTGTTTGTCGTCGCGCAAGCCCGACACCAGCGTGTCGGACAGGAAGCCGGAACCCAGCACCACCCCGACCGCCAGTGCCAGGAACACGGCGGCCAGGGAAATCGCGTGGTGGCGCAGCGAGATCACGATGCCTCAGCCGTGCTAGCTGACCAGGCCCTGGGCCCAGAGCAGGAATCGGTTCCAGTACATGGCGATCCAGTCCAGCACGGCGTGGTCGGTGCGAGACACCCACAGCGCCACGATGATTGCGATGAGCATCGCCAGCACGAGCATCGCGATCGCGCCGCCGGAAATCCTGTTGCGGTACAGGGTGGCGACAGCCTTTGCGTCGACCAGTTTCTGTCCCACTTTCAGCCGGGTCAGGAACGTCGACGGATTGCTCTGCGCCCGAGTGCGATCGAAGAACTCCTCAATTGTCGCACTGTGGCCGGCGGTGACGATCAGCGCCGCACCGTGGTGATCGGCCAGCAGCAGCGCAAGGTCCATGGCCGAGCCCGCCGCCGGGAACGTCATCGCACCCACGCCGAGGTCCTGGATGCGCTCGAGGCCGGCTGCATGACCGTCGGCGTCGGCGGGCAGCACCACTTGCGCTCCGCAGCGCAGCACGTCTGCGGTCATCTTGTCCGGGTCCCCGACGATCAGCGCGGGGCGATATCCGCCCTTGCGCAGCACATCTGCGCCCGCACCGACGCCGACCAGCACCGGTTGGTATTCCTTGATGAACGGCTTCAGCGCCTTGAGATCGGCGACCGCCGACTCCTCTTCGCCGACGACGACGACGTGGCGGCGGCTCAGGTCGACGTCGATGTCCGGGATGCCGATCCCGTCGATGAGCAACGGGCTTTCGGCCCGGATGAATTCGATCGTGTTGCCCGCGAACGCCTCCAGGTGCTCGACCAGGCCGCTCTTGGCCTCGTGCATCAGATCCGAGATCTCTTCTTCGCTGCGTTCGACGCCGACGATCAGCCGGCGGTCCCCGGCGTACACGGCCCCGTTGTGCACCCGCACGCGTGCGCCGTCCTTGACCTTCTTGAACACGTCCGGCCCGGTGTCGTCGACCAACCGCACGCCGTTGGCGACGAGCACCTCGGGGCCCTGGTTCGGGTAGCGGCCCGAGATGGACCGAGACGCGTTGATCACCGCTGCCACGCCCGCGTCCACCAGCACGTCGGCGGTCATCCGGTCGAGGTCGCGGGCATCAAGGACGACGACGTCCCCCGGCCCGACGCGACGCAACAACCGTTCGATGTCACGGTCCACAACGGCGGTGCCCACCACACCGGGGCGCGCGGACGTATTTCGAGACAGCAGCGAAGACATCTTCATAGCGGCGATTCTGGCCACCGATCACCGGGATGCCCGGGAGGCGCGCCGTAACACCAGTCACACAAGTTAACTTCCGTCACACCCTACGCCCTCCGCGCTAGGAAGTGAGGCGCTGGGCGGCCGCGGTCTCCAGCAGCTCGCGGGCGTGCGCGCGGGCGGTGTCGGACTCGCCGAGGCCCGCCAGCATCCGTGCCAACTCGCCCACCCGCCCGTCGTCGTCCAGGCGCTGTACCACGCCGGTGCCGTCGCGGCCGCCGGCGTCGACGACCAGGTGCA
>JBAPQQ010000332.1:0-2185 GCA_049280695.1 Mycobacterium sp. | reverse complement strand
TCACGAGTCGGTGGTCTCGGTGGACTCGACGCAGGGACGGGAGCTCCGCGAGCGCTACCGCGAGGAGGTCTGCAATGAGCTCATCGCCGACGCTCGGGACCGGTACGGCGACCCATCGGGGTCGCGCAACAGTCGCTGGGTCGGCCAGGAGTTCCGTTTCTGGCCGGCACCCATCCAGCAGCAGATCGACACTGAGATCGAGGCCGAGCTGACTCGTCGGGTCGACGAGGAGCTCCGCACCCAGGCGCGCACTGCTCGTCTTCGGGACGGACCACCGATCCCGGCGCTCATCTCGGCGCAGGCACTCTGGGGCAAGGAGAAGCGCCTGAAGGGCTCGGTCTTCGCCACCATGGAGAACGTGCTCGCCGGCTATGCAGACCCCGGAGTCGGTGACGCCGCCTCTATCAGCGAGATCGACATCGCCGAGTGGCTCTCGGGCAACAACACGATCTTCGTCGTGGCGACAGCGCACGAGCAGGCACGACTGCGGCCAGTGCTCACCGTGCTCATCCAGCAGGCCATCCGCGAGGCTTACGACCAGGCCAATCGGGCTGGCGGCACCCTCGAGCGTCCTTGCCTCGTGCTGCTAGACGAGGCCGGCAACATCGCACCGCTGCGCGACCTGCCCGGCTACGCGTCGACCGCACGGAGCCACGGCATCACCTTCGTGTCGATCTGGCAGGACCTCGCGCAAATCAGGTCGATCTACGGACAACGCGCCCAGACCGTGCTCAACAACCATCGGGCCAAGCTCTTCGGCGCCGGCATCGCAGACGATCCAACGCTCGAGTACGTCAGCCGGCTCATCGGTGACGAGCGACGCACCGAGGTCAACCGGTCCGGCGATATCCACGGGCCGCGACGTTCGGTGTCCGAGCACACGTCGTGGCGGCGATACGCACCGGTCGATGCGATCCGCCGCATCCAAACCGGAGAGGGCATCCTGCTCTACGGCTCCCTGCCGCCCGTCTGGCTGCGCCTCCGGACAGACGTTCCGTCGACAACGTCGCTCGCGGCGAGGCGGTCAGCGTCGGCGAATCAGCGTTCTTCAGATTCGAGTCTGATCCCGCGCGCTTAGGAGGGCATGGACGATGTCTCCGTGCTTCCCGATCCGACTGCTGATCCCCTTGCGAGCGATCTCGTGGTCGCCTGCGAGGCGGTGTGGCGCAGCATCCAGTCGCGTCACCCGGAGTTGCCACCGGTCGTGATGCTGTTGGGCTCGGGCGTCGAACGGGGACGCCTTGTGAAGCTCGGCCATTGGTGGGGCGGCCGGTGGCTCGCCGACGGCGATGTGCGGGGCGAAGTCCTGCTGGCCGGCGAGGCGCTGCATCTGCAGGCGGAGGACGTGTTCGAGGTCCTCCTCCACGAGGCAGCACACGGCATCAACGCCGCACGGGGCGTCAAGGACACGTCGCGGGGCGGCCGGTACCACAACGCGAGGTTCAAGAGCACGGCGCTCGAGGTGGGCTTGGCCGTCGAGCAGGCCGACCCGTATGGCTTCGCGCAGACCGCCGTCCGCCCGGACACAGCTGAGCTCTACGCCACCGAGATCGCGCACCTCGCTGGAGTGATGCGCATTGCACGTCGGATCCCCGGCTCCGCAATCGCCCATGGTGGCGATCCTGCGGTCGGCGTCGGGAGCGCTTCAGGCGATGGAGATGCTGACCCTGGCGGCGAGGGCCGACGGTCGAAGGTGAGACCCGCCGAGTGCGGATGCGGACGGCGGATGCGGATGGCCCCGTCGGTGCTCGCTCAGGGTCGAGTCATCTGCGGCAACTGCGACACGGAGTTCGTCGTGGACCGTGGGGCAAGCCGAGATGAAGCGGCTCCGTCCCCTGTCGGCCGGTCGGGTTCGCCGAAACCGGAGACGGATGGAGCCGACCTGCTGCCTCGTGCGGAGGCGCTGCTGCAGTCGGCGGCGACCGGATCCGACGGGCTCGACGTGGTGCTACGGCTCGGACAGTGGCGGGGCGCCTTCGGCGGCGAGAACGAACGTCCGCTACGGATCGCCTGCGAGAGCGAGCGACCGATCTGGAACCAGCTGGCGCGGGCGGTGATGGCAACAGATGGCCTCCTGCACGGCCCGACGCTCACTGTCTGTCAGCAGCTGGAGCTCCGAGCTGGAGATCGGGTCATCGTCGCGCGGGCCCAGCGACCGGGTCGAGCGACCTCCCTGCCGGAGCCC
>JBAPQQ010000331.1:0-2734 GCA_049280695.1 Mycobacterium sp. | reverse complement strand
GTCCTACCGCGCGCTGGCCGTGCTGGCGGTGATCGCACTGGTGATCGCCTTCGTCGGCGGCTGGGTGGGCCGCAAGACCGCAGAGGTCGTGGAGGCGTTCACCACGTCGAAGATCACACTGTCGACCAACGGCAGCCAGCCGCCCGAGGGCCGCTTCGCCAAGGTGGCAGCATCGGTGGCCGACTCCGTCGTCACCGTCGAGGCGGCCAGTGACCAGGAAGGCTCCCAAGGCTCCGGCGTCGTCGTCGACGGTCGCGGCTACATCGTCACCAACAATCACGTGATCTCCGAGGCGGCCAACAACCCGAGCCGGTACAAGATCACCGTGGTGTTCAACGACGGCAAGGAGGTGCCGGCCAACCTGGTCGGCCGTGACCCGAAGAGCGACCTGGCGGTGCTCAAGGTCGACAACGTCAACAACCTCACCGTCGCCCAGTTCGGTGACTCCGACAAGGTCCGCGTCGGCGACGAGGTGATCGCCGCCGGCGCGCCGCTGGGGCTGCGCAGCACCGTCACGTCGGGCATCATCAGCGCGCTGCACCGGCCGGTGCCGCTGTCCGGTGAAGGCTCCGATACCGACACCGTCATCGACGCGCTGCAGACCGACGCGTCGATCAACCACGGCAACTCCGGTGGTCCGCTGATCGACATGGACTCTCACGTGATCGGCATCAACACCGCCGGAAAGTCATTGTCCGACAGCGCAAGTGGGCTCGGTTTTGCGATTCCGATCAACGAAGTCAAGTCGGTCGTCGAGGCGCTGATCAAAGACGGCAAGATAGTGCACACCACGCTCGGACTGACCGCCCGCTCCGTGAGCAACGCGGTCGCGTCGGGCGCACAGGTGGCCAACGTGAAGGCCGGTGGGCCCGCCGAGAAGGGCGGAATCCTGGAGAACGACGTGGTGGTGAAGGTCGGCAACCGGACCGTCGCCGACGCCGATGAGTTCGTCGTCGCTGTCCGTGCGCTCACGATCGGCCAGCCCGCGCCGATCGAGGTGGTGCGCGACGGCCGGCACGTCACGCTGACGGTCACTCCCGCGCCGGACAGCTGATGTTCGCCAACATCGGCTGGGGCGAGATGCTCGTGCTGGTGGTCATCGGGTTGGTGGTTCTCGGTCCCGAGCGGCTGCCGGGTGCGATCCGGTGGACGGCCAATTCGCTGCGCCAGGCTCGCGACTACCTCAGCGGGGCCACCAAGGATCTGCGCGACGAACTCGGCCCCGACTTCGACGACCTCCGCGAACCGCTCGCCGAGTTGCAGAAGCTTCGCGGCATGTCGCCGCGCGCGGCACTGACCAAGCATCTGCTCGACGGCGACGACTCGATTCTCACCGGCAAGTTCGACAAGCCGGTCGACCTGCCGCCGGATACGCCCGTCACCAAGCCGCAGAAGACCAGCGGCGAAACCCCCTTCGACGCCGACGCGACGTAACCAGCTGCGCCGAAATTGCGTTCCGCGCGGGAACTTGCGAGTGAGGACCACGCGGAATGCAATTTCGGCGCGAGGTCAGCGCCGAGCGGTGTCGATGCCCAGCGACATGCCGGCCAGCCCGCGGCGGCGTGCCGCCAAAGCATCAGCCACCTTCCGCAGCTCCTTGCCCCCCGGTGAGTCGGGTGCCGACAAGACCAGCGGCACGCCCGAGTCGCCAGCGGTCACCAGGGCAGGGTCCAACGGAATCTGGCCCAGCAGCGGTATCTCTGCTCCCACGGCGCGCGACAGCCGCTCGGCAACCTGGCGGCCGCCGCCCTCGCCGAACAGCTGCATCACGGTTCCGTCGGGCATCAGCAGCCCGGACATGTTCTCGACGATCCCGACGATCCGCTGCCGGGTCTGCAAAGCTATCGCTCCGGCGCGTTCGGCCACCTCGGCGGCCGCCACCTGCGGCGTCGTCACCACCAGAATCTCGGCATTCGGGATCAGCTGGGCCACCGAGATCGCCACGTCGCCGGTGCCCGGCGGCAGGTCCAACAGCAGCACGTCCAGGTCACCCCAGTACACGTCGGCGAGGAACTGCTGCAGCGCTCGGTGCAGCATCGGGCCCCGCCACACCACCGGGGTGTTGCCCTGGGTGAACTGCGCGATCGAGATCACCTTCACGTCGTGGGCAACCGGCGGCAAAATCATCGACTCGACCTGGGTGGGCCGATCCGTGGTGCCCATCATGCGGGGAATCGAGTGGCCGTAGATGTCGGCGTCGAGCAGGCCGACGGTCAGCCCACGAGCGGCCATCGCCGCGGCGAGGTTCACGGTGACGCTCGACTTGCCGACCCCACCCTTGCCGGACGCGACCGCGTAAACGCGGGTCAGCGAGCCGGGCTGGGCGAACGGGATCACCGGCTCCCGGGCATCGCCGCGCAGCATCTTCCGTAGCTCGGTGCGCTGCTCGTCGCTCATCACGTCGAGGCTGACCCTGACGGCGCCGGTGCCGGGCACGTCGGCGACCGCGCGGGTCACCATCTCGGCGATCTCTGTCTTCTTCGGGCATGCCGCGGTGGTCAGGTAGATCTCGACGTGCACGCTGTGGTCGGGCTCGACCGTGACGTCCTTGACCATGCCCAACTCCGTGATCGGCCGCCGCAATTCGGGATCGATCACCTTGGCCAGTGCCGTGCGTACGGAAGCCTTCTGCTCTTCGCGCGAGCGCTCCTCGGGAGACAAGAATTGTTCGGACATCACCGATGAGTCTACGGTCCGGCACCTCAGGCGCTCGTCGCCGACGTCAGATCTCGGC
>JBAPQQ010000330.1:0-10705 GCA_049280695.1 Mycobacterium sp. | reverse complement strand
GCGACGTGCTCGTCTACTTCAACAACGACGGCCACGGGTACGCGGTGCGCAACGCCCGCACGTTGCGCGGGTTGCTCGGCGTATGAGCTGTACTGTCGCTCGGGTGCGCATGCGACATCTGGCGATTCTCGCGGCGACCGCTGTGCTGGCCACGGCCTGCTCCGACTCCGTCGTCGTCGATACCGGCGAGGCCCCGCCACGCACCGAGACCGCGACCCCGAGCACGCCCACCGGCCGCAGCGACCCGAATCTGGTTGATGCATCCGACTATTACGTGAATGCCGACGGCCTCAAGGGCTATTACTTCACCACCCCGAGCGGGAAGTGGAACTGCGCGATTTTGCCGCATTCGCAGGCCGGCTGCCAGGCCACATCGGGCGCCCTGGGCGTACCCGGGGAACCCGACACCGTGCAGACCGGTGACGGCGAGGCGGTCGAGCCGAACGCGATCGCGGTCGGCGACGACGGCGATCCCGGTTTCACCTGGCTTGCCCGGCCGGGCTTCTCGGTGAAGTCCGGCAAGCCGCTCGTCCTGGACCTCGGCAAGACGTTGGCGGCTGCCGGGTTCCGCTGCAACGCGCAGGAGACCGGGGTGTCGTGCCTGAACGAGGGCACCAGGAAGGGCTTCACGTTCTCCTCTGGCGGCTACGTCGCGCAGTACACCGCCGTGCCCGCCTGATCAGCGCAACTCTGCGGTTCCGTCGGGGTGCACCTGCACGTTGGTGCCGGCGATGTCCTCGCTGACCGCGGCCTGCGCGTCCGAAGCGTCGGTGATCACCGCCATCGTTCGCGCGTCGGCGGGCGTGCGCACCGCGACGAACGCCTTCTCCGGACGTGCGTCGCGGTCGAACGGCGCCGTCCACGCCTCCACGGTGCCGATACCCTCCCACTCGTCGAGCGCGGTGCGCGTGGGCTCCCGGTCGACCTCGGATTGCACGTCCTCCCAACGGAATTCGGTTGCCGACGGCCGGGCGGCGTAGATGCCGATGCTGTGCTTGCTGAGGTAGCCGCCGTTGGCGGTGATCAGCCCCAAGCTGCCGGGATTCTCGACGAGCCGCTCGCGCATCGTCCCGATGGAGTGGGTCACGTAGTTGTTCCACGGGCCGCCGGCGAAGGTCAGCCCGCCGGTGACGGTGAGCGGCCGCCGCGGCTCGGCGAGCGGAAGACCCAACTCCGTTGCGCCCACCTGGACAGCGGAGGGGAAACAGGAGTAGACGTCGACGAAATCGACGTCCCCGATGCCGCATCCGGACAGCTCCAGCGCGCGGCGCCCGGCGATCCTGATCGCCGGCGACCGGTGCAACTCCAACCGCTCGCCGAGTGCGTAGGTGTCGTGCGAGTCCGTGCCCGCATGCGGGAACACCCACGTCTCCTCCGGGACCTTCAGCCGCGTGGCGGCCTCCGCGGAGGCCAACAGGATGACGGCCGCCTGGTCGACCATGTTGTTGGAATTCATCAGCTTCGGGTACGGCCAGCTGATCATCCTGTTGGTCGGCCCGGGCTGCCAGATCTCTTGTGCGGTACGACGTTGCCGGCTCCACGCATAGGGATTGGCTTCGGCGACGGCGCTGAACTGCGACCACAACTCACCGATGCGGCGTCGGTGCTCGTCGGAGGACTCTCCGGCGGCGATCCGCAGCGCCTGCTCGAACATCGGGTAGACGTGGGCGGGCGCGACAAGCTTGATCCGCATCTCGGCGGGGCTGGCCAACGGGACGTCGTCCTCGCCGCCCGGAGCCTCCGGCACCGCCTCGTCTTGCTGCGGCCAGTCCGGCTTCCTGTCCTCGGCGCGCAACCGCGTTCGGGTGCGCCACTTTTCGGCCCCGCCGATCAACACGACGTCGGCCGTCCCGTGCTGGATGTCCAGGCACGCCTGGTTCACCAGCGACTGCGGCACGTTGCCGCCGACGCCGCTGTAGAGCGAAGTGAACCGGGCGGCGCCGATCTGCTCGCCGAGCAACACCCCGGGGTCGCGGTACCGCCAGGACAGCATCCTGACGATCCGGATCGCGTCGACGGCCTCCAGCACCCGGGCATCGGCCGCCTGCCGCGCGGCCCGGGCCATCAAGCCGACCGGATCGGGTGCCTCGTCCTCGTCGTACTGGTTGACCTGTCCGGATCCGACCAGCACGGGAGTTCTGGGATCGACGGGCATCAGGGCACCTTTCCTTCCCGCGATCCTTCTCGCGGCGTCGTGGACGACGTGAACAGCGCGCCGTCGGCGATCAGCTCGTCGACCTCCGCGGTGGTCAAACCGAGCACCTTCTGGCAGACCTCGGGACTGTGTTCGCCCGGCATCGGGGCGGGCCGCAGCTCAGCGGGCGGGATGTTGCGGAACGGCGCCGGGCCGGTCTCGGACGGCAGCGCTGCGTCGAACAGCGGATGAGCCATGTGGGCGAACAACTTACGGTGTTTCAGCTGCGGGTCGGCCAGCACGTCGGCGGGGCGGTTCATCGGCCCGGCCGGCACACCGGCCCTCTGGAGGACGTCGGTCACCGTCTGCTTGTCGAGAGCGCTTGTCCACGAGGCTATCTCGGCCGCTTCATCGCAGTCGCGCCGATCCAGCCCCGCTCGGCCCATCGCTGCGGTGAGCGCCGTCCAGTCGTCGTCGTCGCGGATGGAGACGACGCACCATTCGTCGTCGCCGGCGCACGGGTAGACGCCGTGCGTCGCGGGGTCGTCGGAGACGGGCAGCCCGGCCGCCCGCGCCTCGTCAGCGACGTAGGTGACGTCGAGTTGGTTGACGGCGGCTTCGGCTTGCGAGATGTGCACGTGCGCCGGTGCGCCGGTGCGGTCGCGGCGGATGAGGGCAGCCAGCGCCGCGATCGCCACGATGCGGGCGACGATGTGGTCGGGGAACACCGTGACCGCGTCGTAGAACTTGCCGCCGGCCTCTGCCGACGTCCAAAGCCGTGCGATCCCGGTAGCGGCGCGCACCAGTGGGCCGTACCCCATGTGCGAGCGCCACGGTCCCGTGTCGCCGAACGCGCTGCTCTCCGCCAGCACGATGCGCGGGTTGATCTCCCGGAGGTGTTGGTAGGAGAAGCCAAGCGAGGCAAGGGTTCCCGGCTTGAAGTTGGCGAAGACCGCGTCCGACTCCACGACCAAACGTGCGAAAAGCGCCGCGCCGCCGGGCTTTCGGAGATCGACCCCCAGCCCGTACTTGTTGCGGTGCGCCCACGCGAACGCCTCGCTCATCGGCTGAGAAGCCCGGGTCTGGCGCAGCCCGTCGGGGTAGGCGACGTTCTCCACCTTCACCACCTCGGCACCCTGGTCGGCGAACAGCCGGCCCAATTCTCCCCCGGCGACGATGATCCCGAGGTCGACGATGCGCATGCCGTCGAACGGTCGGTGCCCGGGTTGCCCACGGGTTGGCAGCTGCGCGGCAGGCCCGGCCCACTCCGCTGTGTCGGCACCCACCCACGGCGCGGGCCGGCGCAGCCCGGCGCGGTGGCCGTCGACGACGAACGAACCGGCGGGCGCGGGCAACCCGACGCCGGCGAGCTCGAGCTTCGTCAGAGCACCCGCGGCCTGAAAGTGCTTCGAGGACAACGCCTGTGCCGGTGTGAGGACCGCGGCGATCGGGATGCCGTAGCGCTGCCCCGCCGCCACCAGTTGGTCCATCGACTGGCCGGCGAACAGCTTCGCGATCAAGGCGTTGATCTCGCGCGTCGCCGCGAACCTGGCCCCGATGGTCTCGTACCTGGGGTCGGCGAACTCTTCCGGCTCGCCGAGCCAGGCTCTCATCGCATGCCATTGCCGTGGCGACATCACGCAGATGCGGACGAACCCGTCTGCGCACGCAAACGTGGGATACACGTCCTGGTTGCGCGGGCGGCCGCGCCACGCATCGGAGCGCCGCTGCGCCAGCGCACCCTGGCCCATCGCGCCGAAGGGCGGGTCGAGAGCCTGCACGACGGCTTCGAACCGGGCGAAGTCGATGTAGTCACCTGTGCCGTAACGCAGCCGGTGATAGTAGGCGACCAATGCGGCCCAGGCGGCCTGCACCGCGGCGGTGGCCGAGGCGATCCCGTCGGGCGGTAGGACCGGCGTTCCAAACGGTGGGCCGGACCGCGACAACGCCGTGGACATCGCGTACAGCACGGGATCCGTCGCCCGCCACGCCGCGTACGGACCCGACGACCCGAAATCGGTGACCGACAACCCGACCAGATGGCCGAAGCGCCGGGTCAGCTCCTCGCAGCTGGTGCCCAGCGATGCGGCCGCGCCGGGGATTCCGTCGTCCACCACGATATCGGCGTCGGCGACGAGAGCGATGAAGCGGCGACCGTCCTCGTCGTCGGCCGGGTCCAGGACGACGCTGCGCTTGTTCGCGTTGTGCAGCGCGAACGGGATCGACGTCCCGGTCACGCAAGGCCCTACCCGGCGGGCGGCGCTTCCTGCGGGCGGCTCGATCTTCAGCACGTCGGCGCCGAGGTCGGCGAGCAGCCGGGTGACCGCTTCACCGGCGCCGTCGGCGAGGTCGAGCACCCGGACACCGGCGAGCGGTAGGTCAGCGGATCCCGGCACGAGGTCAGCGTAATGTCACCGACAGTGGCTGGTGACGGCCCCGCGCTCCGATCACCGCTAGACTCGACGCATCATGACCGACGCCAGCACCCCGGCTCTGCCGCACCCCATCGTCGGGCAACTGGCGGCGCTGCACCGCTTCCATGTCTACGTCGACATCGCGGTCGTCGTGGTCGTGCTGGCACTGAGCAACCTGATCGCGCACTTCACCACGCCATGGGCCGCCATTGCGACCGTCCCCGCCGTCGCGGTCGGACTGCTCCTGCTGCTGCGCTCGCGCGGGCTGGGGTGGGCCGAACTCGGGCTGGGCCGCGAGCACTGGAAGGCCGGCGCGGCCTACGCCGCCGGGGCGGTCGTGCTGGTGCTGAGCGTGATCGCGGCCGGCGCACTTCTGCCCTGGACGCGCGACCTCTTCATGAACGACCGCTATGCGACCGTATCGGCGGCGCTGATCGCCTCGATGGTGATCATCCCGCTGCAGACCGTGATCCCCGAGGAGCTTGCCTTCCGCGGCGTGCTGCACGGCGCGCTGAATCGGGCCTGGGGATTCCGCGGTGTCGCAGCGGCGGGCTCGTTGCTGTTCGGTCTCTGGCACGTGGCGACGTCGCTCGGACTCACCAGCGGGAATGTCGGTTTCACCCGGCTGCTCGGCGGCGGCTTCGCCGGCCAGGTTGCCGGTGTGCTGCTGGCGGTCGCCGCAACCGCGGCCGCCGGATTCGTGTTCACCTGGCTGCGCAAGCGCAGCGGCAGCCTGCTCGCACCGATCGCGCTGCACTGGTCGCTGAACGGGCTCGGGGCGCTGGCCGCGGCGCTGGTCTGGCACCTGGCGAGCTGACAGCTCAGGGCAACAGCACGGCAGCGCCGGCGATGCGCCCGTCGGCCAGGTCGGTGAGCGCTTCGTCGGCCCGTCCGAGGGGATACGTCGGGTGGCTCACCTCGATGCGATGGTGCTCGGCGAAGGCCAGGAACTCCCTGGCGTCGGCGCGGGTGTTGGAAGTGACCGACCGCAGCTGACGCTCCTGGAACAGGTGCCGCTGGTAGTTCAGCGCCGGGATGTCGCTGAGGTGGATGCCGGCCACCGCGAGCGTGCCGCCGCGGTCCAGCGCCTCCAGTGCCGGCAGCACCAGTTCGCCTACCGGCGCGAACAGGATGGCCGCGTCCAGCGGGACCGGCGGCGGGTCCGTCGCACCCTGTACCGACTCCGCGCCCAACGCGCGCGCCAAGTCCCGGGCGTCCGCGCCGCGGGTCATCACGTGCACTTCGACGCCCTGCGCGATTGCGACCTGGGCCGTGATGTGCGCGCTGCCGCCGAACCCGTACAGGCCCAACCGGCCGCCGGGCGGTACCTCGGCGCGAAGCAGCGACCGGTAGCCGATGATGCCCGCACACAGCAGCGGCGCCAGCTCGGCGTCGGTATACCCGCTCGGCAGGCGGTGCGCGAACGCGGCCGGCACGGTTGCGTACTCGGCGTAGCCGCCGTCAGCGTCCCAGCCCGTGTAGCGCGAGTTCGGGCACAGGTTCTCGCGGCCGCGCACACAGTACCGGCACACACCGCAGGTGTGCCGAAGCCAGGCGATGCCGACGCGGTCGCCGACCGAGAACCCGGGTCCGGCCTGCGGCCCGGCCTCCAGCACCTCGCCGACGACCTCGTGCCCCGGCGTCACTCCGGACCGGTGAACGGGCAGATCGCCCTCGGCCACATGCAGGTCGGTGCGGCACACGCCGCAGGCCCGCACCGCCACCAGCAGCTCGTCGTCGGCTGGCCGTGGGATGTCGGTGCGGACGCGCTCCAACGGATGCGTGCTCATCGGGCCGGGTCGCTGCACCCGCCAGGCCGTCATCGAGCGGTTCGTTGCCATGACTTCATCGTGGCGCGAACCGGCGGACTTCGCCGTCAGTACACGTCACGCAGGTAACGCTTGGCCGCGACGAGTTCCCGTTTGTAGTCGTGCGCCTGCTCGTCGGACAAGCGTCCGTGGGTTTTCACGATCCGGGTCAGAGCGGCGTCGACGTCCTTGGCCATCCGGGTGGCGTCGCCGCACACGTAGAGGTGCGCGCCGTCCTGCAGCCAGTCCCAGAGGTCCGCGCCCTTCTCGAGCATGCGGTGCTGCACATAGACCCGTTCGGCCTGGTCGCGGGAGAACGCAAGGTCCATCCGGCTCAAGAACCCGTCCCGGAACATGTCGAGCACTTCGTCGCGGTAGTAGAAGTTGTGCGCGGCGTGCCGGTCGCCGAAGAACAGCCAGTTGCGCCCGGTGTCGCCGAGTGCCCTGCGCTCGTGCAGGAAAGCGCGGAACGGGGCGATGCCGGTACCCGGGCCGATCATGATGATCGGCGTTCCCGGCTCCTCGGGCGGGCGGAAGTGCGGCGAATGCTGCAGGAAAACCGGCACCGGCGCGCTCGCCCGCTCCGCCAGGAACGTCGAGCAGACCCCGCCGCGCTCGAGACCGTCCTGGCCGCGGTAGCGCACCACCGACACCGTCAGGTGCACCTCGTGCGGGTCGACGAGCGGGCTGCTGGAGATCGAATACGACCTCGGCGTCAGCCGCACCAGCGCGCTCTGCCACCGCTCGGCGTCCGCCACCACCGGGAACTGTTCGATCAGGTCGATCGCATTTCGGCCCGTCAGCCACGCGTCGAACTGCGGCTTGGCGCGCAACCGGTTGAGACCGCGGGCGTCGATCGAGCGCTCGGCGATGAACGCGAGCAGGCCGGGGGTGACGCGGCAGATCTCGTAGTGACAGGTGAGCGCCTCGCGCAGTGACATCTCGGTCCCGTCGACGACGACGGCCTCGCCGCCGCCGCATCCGGTGGCCGCCAGCCACCGGGCCACCGTCGCGTCGCCGTTGGACGCGTACACGCCCAGCGAGTCGCCCACCGCGTACGTGACGGCGTGTTCGGAGATGTCGAACGCGAACTGACGGACCTCCTTGTCCGCCGCCGGCGGGGTGAGCGCGCGGTTGCGGCTCAACGGCACGGCGATCGGGCTGGCACGCGAAAACGGTTCGGCGCGAGTCCTTTCCCGTGATTTGGGCGGTTCGGTCAGCGGCGCACCGATCAGCGTCGTCACCGTGTCGGCCCACCGGGCCATCGGCTCGTCGTCGTACGCCTCGACCTCGGTGCGCTCCAGCAGGGGGGTGGCACCGAGGTCGGCCAGGCGCGCGTCTATAGATCGTGCGTGGCCGCAGAAGTCGGCGTACGACCGGTCGCCGATGCCCAGCACCGCGTAGCGCACTCCGTCCAGCAGCGGCGCATCCGGCGCTTCGAGCCGGTTCCAGAAGTCGGCCCCGTTGTCCGGCGGACCGCCGTCACCGAACGTGCTCGTCACCACCAGGACGTCGCCGGCAGCGGTTAGGTCGGAGAGGGCGCAGTCCGCCATGTTCACCAGTTGTGCACGTAAGCCGACGGTGTCGAGCCGGCCGGCCAGTCGTGCGGCGAACTCCTCGGCGTTGCCGGTTTGCGACGCCCACACCACCAGCGGTCCCGTTCGGTCGGACTCCTGCGACGCCGTGGCATGCGCGCCGGCAAGCATGCCGTCGATGCGCGCGCGCACGGCCGGGCGCACCGGTGCCGATTCGGGCAGCACCGGCGCGGCCGTGAGAGATGCCGGCAGGGCGCTGAAATAGCCTGCGAGATATTGTGTTTCGAGTTCCGTCAGGACCCGCGGCGGTTCGCGATCGAGGTTGAGGGCGACGCCCACCGGGTGCATGGCCGGCGCGGCGGGTGCCGCCACGGGGCGCAACGCCACCGCGCAGGCCTTGAACTCCGGTTGCAGCGACTGCGGGTCCACCGCGTCACTGGTCACTGCGTTGACAGCGAGGTTCTCGCCGTGTTCGTCGTTCCAGTGAAAAGGCGCGAAACAGGTTCCGGGACTGACGCGGTCGGTGACCACGGCGGGCAGCACCGCCCGGCCCCGGCGAGACACGATCTCCGTCGGGGCGCCGTCGACGATGCCGAGCGCCTGGGCGTCGCCGGGGTGCACCTCCACGAAGGGAGCGCCGTTGAGCTTGTTCAGCTTGTCGACCGTGCCGGTCTTGGTCATCGTGTGCCACTGGTGCTGCAGCCGGCCGGTGTTGAGAACGAGCGGGTAGTTGTCGTCGGGCATCTCGGCGGGGTCGACGTGTGGGCGCGCCAGGAAAACTGCCCGCCGCGACGGGGTGGCGAACGCGAGCCGCGGGACGTGCCCGTCGTCGGTCACGTGCAGCGACTGGCTGACGCCGTCGTTGAGATAGCGGATCGGGTGGCGGTCGCTGTCGTCGCCGGGGGGACACGGCCATTGCAGCGGACCGCGTTCCAGCCGGTGATAGCTGGCGCCGCGCAGGTCGTATCCAGAGGCGGGATTCGCGAACCGGGTGATCTCGTCGAAAACCTCCGCACTGGACTCATAGGCGAAGCCGTGCCCGTAACCAAGGGCATCGGCCATCCGGCAGATCAGCTGCCAGTCCGGAAGTGCCTGACCGCAAGGCGGCACGGACTGGCGCAACAGGGTCATCGTGCGCTCCGAATTCACCATCACCGCATCGGACTCGGCCCACAGCGTCGCCGGCAGGGTGACGTCCGCGTACCGGTTGGTCGCGGTGTCGCGGTAGGCGTCCTGGGTGATCACCAACTCCGCCGCCTCCAACCCGGCGATCACGGTCTTGCGATTGGCCACGGTCGCAACAGGATTGGTCGCGATGATCCAGCAGGCCTTGATGTCACCGGCGGCCATCCGCTCGAACATCTCGATGGTGCCCACGCCGGTGTCGGCGCGAAGAGTGTCGGGCGGCAGCTCCCAGCGGCTCTCCACGAACGCGCGGTCCGCGGCTGACACGACCGAGCGCTGGCCCGGCAGACCCGGACCCATGTAGCCCATCTCGCGCCCGCCCATCGCGTTCGGCTGCCCGGTCAGCGAGAACGGACCGCTGCCCGGGCGGCAGATGGCCCCGGTCGCGAGGTGCAGGTTGCAGATCGCGTTCGTGCTCCACGTGCCGTGGGTGCTCTGGTTCAGCCCCATCGTCCAGCAGCTCATCCACTCCCCCGCGTCGGCGATCATCCGTGCGGCGGTGCGGATGTCGTCCGGCGCGATGCCGGTGACGGCGGCCACCCGGTCGGGTGGGTAGTCGGCGAGGAAGCCGGGCATCGCGTCCCAGCCCTCGGTGTGCGCGGCGATGAAATCGTCGTCGACGGCACCGTCTTCGATCAGCAGATGCAGAATTCCGTTGAGCAGCGCCAGATCCGTGCCCGGCTTGATCTGCAGGAACAGGTCGGCGCGTTCGGCGGTGGCCGTGCGTCGCGGGTCGACGACGATCAGCTTCGCCCCGGCGTTGAGCCGATCGATCATGCGCAAGAACAGAATCGGATGGCAGTCGGCCATGTTGGATCCGATGACGAAGAACAGATCGGCGCGGTCGAAGTCGTCAAAGGAGCCGGGTGGACCGTCGGCGCCGAGCGACTGCTTGTAGCCGGTGCCGGCGCTGGCCATGCAGAGCCGCGAGTTGGACTCCAGATGTGTGGTGCGGATGAAGCCCTTGGCCAGCTTGGTCGCCAGATACTGTGCCTCCAGCGACATCTGGCCCGACACATACATCGCGACGGCGTCGGGCCCGTGGTCGTCGATGATCGCCCGCAGCCGGGCTGCGGCCTCGGCGATCGCCTGATCGAGCGGTGCCGCAGCCGGCTTTTCGTCGCGCCGGGTGCGCATCACCGCGGTGTGCAGCCGAGCGTCCTTGGCGCGCATCAACTCCGCGTGCGTCGCACCTTTCGTGCACAGCCGACCGAAGTTGGCCGGGTGCAGCTTGTCGCCGGAAACCCGGGCGATCACCGGCGCGCCGGCCGCCGCATCGATGGTCGTGTGCACCTCGATGCCACAACCCACCCCGCAGTAGGAGCACTGGGTGCGCGTTACGGCCTCGGAGGCGGGGCTGCCCATGCCCGCCATCGTGACGGGGCACTGTTTTCCAATGTTTCCATCGACGTGATCGCGACGTAGCTAGCTGCTCACGGCGCGGACTTCGGTGCGGTGAGGCCCAGGCGGGCCCAGGACGGCGCTAGGCCGGCGGTGTCATCCCGGGAGCGTTCTCCGGTGCGACCGGCGTGGGAACACCGACCTGGGACCCGTTCGGCGGCGGGGCGGCGGTGCTGGGCGCCGCATTCGGGGAAGCACCGGGAGCGGCGGGCTCGCCCGGCGCTGGTT
>JBAPQQ010000329.1:0-1876 GCA_049280695.1 Mycobacterium sp. | reverse complement strand
AGCCACGACAGCACCGCGTCGGACTCCTCGGTTTGCCGGGTCAGCGTCACATAGGAACGGATGAACGACTGACCGACACACCCGTCGATCTTGACGTGGAAGTTCGAGATCATCACCCACGGCTCGGCGCCTTTGAACTCCTTCTTGTCCACCGGGATGATGTTGATGATGCCCGGCTTGAGCCCGATGGTGATCGCGCCGTTCGTTGGCGCGGCCACCGACGGAAAGGGAACCGGATCGTCCAGCAGGCCTATAACGCCCAGTGATGGGCTGAGGCCGGTGGTACCGCCCAACGTGACGCCGTTGCTCGTGCTCATGTCGATGCCACAGCCGATCTGATAACCCACCTCGAGGACGCCGCGCGGCTCCTCCGAACCGACGAGCGACGCCATGAAGATGCCGCCGACGACGTAGGCCCGCGACGACAATGCGGTGGTCAACGGCTGCACTGGCAACAGCGTTTCGTCCTTCGAGGAGATCGTCAGCGTCCAGCCGTCGGGGGTTGTCGTGCTGGCAGGTTCGGCCGACGGGATCCCGCCATGGTTGGTGGTCAAGACGGCCTCGGACATCGCCGCGGTATCGGGGGGCGCGGCGGCGTCGGACGGCGGAGTGTCCGACTCCGTGTCGGCCCGCCCGGGCGGCGCGGATGCCAGCCAAACAGCCACGCAGGCGACGACCGCGGTGGCACGACGGGACACCATGGCCGGAGGGTGGCACAACGGCAGGACTCGGTAACGGACACGCGCCGGTTCGGGAGGGGACCGATACCCAGCAGTTAGGCGAGCGTGACCAATCCCAACTCGTCGTCGCCTGCCAGCAGCGGGTGATGCGGCAGCACCCGGACCGTGTAGCCGACGGATCCCGCCACCGGCAATGGCGTGGTGGTGGCGAACGTCTCGGCGCCGCCGTCCACGGTGCCGGTATGGGTCATCGGGACGCAGACGGGATCGACCAGCGTGTCGTCGGCGTCGACGTGGCCCAGCAGGGCCTGCACTGCGACTTCGTCCGGCGACAACCCGGCAAGGCCTACCCGCGCCGTCAGCGTCATCTTCGAGCCCAGCAGTGGGCTGTCGGGCAGACCGGTGCTGTCAACCTCGCTGACCTGAACGCTCGGCCATGCCGCGAAGACCTTGCGCCGGTACTCGGCCAGCCGACGCGCATTGGCGAACGGTTCGCCGCCGATCGGTGCGGTGGTCCGGTGCAGCGAGTCCGCGGCCGGCGCGTAGTAATGCTCGGCGTAGTCGCGCACCATCCTCGAGGCCAACAACTTCGGCCCCAGCACCTGCAACGTGTGCCGCACCATCTCCACCCAGCGCCGGGGAATCGATCCTTCACGCTCGTAGAACTTCGGCGCCACCGTCGATTCGAGCAAGTTGTACAGTGCGGCGGCTTCCAGGTCGTCGCGGCGCTCGTCTGACACACCGTCGGCAGTCGGTATCTCCCAACCGTTTTCGCCGTCGTACCACTCGTCCCACCAGCCGTCGCGGACCGACAGGTTCAACCCACCGTTCAGTGCGCTCTTCATTCCCGAGGTGCCGCAGGCCTCCAGTGGGCGCAGCGGATTGTTCAGCCACACGTCGCATCCCCAATACAGCAGGCGCGCCATCGACATGTCGTAGTCGGGCAGGAACGCGATGCGGTGGCGCACCTCCGCGCGGTCTGCGAAGCGAACCACCTGCTGGATCAGCGCCTTGCCGCCGTCGTCGGCCGGATGCGACTTGCCCGCGACGATCATCTGAATCGGCCGTTGCTCGTCCAGCAAGAGGCTCTCGAGCCGCTCGGGGTCGCGCAGCATCAATGTGAGCCTCTTGTAGGTCGGCACCCGGCGGGCGAACCCGATCGTCAGTACATTGGGGTCGAAAGCTTCTGCAATCCA
>JBAPQQ010000328.1:0-16471 GCA_049280695.1 Mycobacterium sp. | reverse complement strand
TTGAGCAGGCCGGGGTGTTCGAAGCACACGTGGGTGAGCTCCCACAGCAGGTGGTACATCAGTACAATGGTTCCGGTGGCGGGCACCATCGGGTCGTCAGAGTCGATCCACAGAATGTGGTTCGCGGCACCGGCCGGGGGCCGCGGCCCCGAACCTATCCACAACGTCAGCACACCCCACGCCTGTGCGCGCCGCATGGCGTCCAGCACGGCCGGCTGGTCGGCCGACGCGATCGCGATCAACAGGTCGCCTGGCCAGCTGGCCACACGTGCCTGCGCCACCGGGTCGGGCTCGACCAGCGCAACCGATGGCAGGGCCCGCTTGCCCATGATCACCGGGTGGACGAACTCGACGGCGACGTGATGAGCGTGTGGTTCCCACTGCGGCGAGACCACCCAAAGCGTGGCGCCCTCGTGGAACTTGCGGGCCAGATCCAGGGCGGCCGCCGCCAAGTCGGCAGACAGCGCCGCGTCGACGTAGGCGCCGCCCAACTGCGCACCAGCGGTCATCTTCGACCTCCCCTCTGGCCACCAGTCTGCTCGCCTGCGCCTGCAACGGCCACGCTTTCGGACAGCGCATTGTTGACCAGGTCCAGCGTGGCCTGCGTCGCGGCGGACAGCGCCGCGGTCTCGTCGCCGGTGAGCGTGCCGCATATCCAGTCCCAGTGCGCGGAGACGGAGGCGCCGGGTACCGGGGCGGGGGCCAGCGACACATCGCCGTTCTGCCACCGGACGGTTTCGGCGCGGGGCTCGCCGAGGGCTATCCGGCCGTCGTCGAGTCGCAGCGGCCGTGACGCGATAACCGCCTGTTCGCCGGCCACCGCCTCGACCGTGCCCCAGCGGATGCGGCAATCTTGCATCACGCGCAGTGCGGTGGCTGACGAGCCGCTTGCGCGAGGAGAAGATGACGCCGGGTCGCGCGCCAAGAACCGTATCCATGGGTAGACGACGAAGACGTGGAAGCTGTGGTGTGCCTGTACGTTCGTGGCGGCGGCGACCTCGTTCAGCAGGCCGGTGACCTGACCCCGGAACGCCGCCCGCAGTCGGCTGAGCAACTCGTCGGGATCGACCTTGCCCAACGACGGACCGCCCACCCAGTAGCTTCGCACGATGTCCTCGTCGAGGGGGTCGGGGTTGCCGACCGCATCAGCGATAGCGGCCAAGTATGGCCACGCGCCGTCGAATTCCCTGGCATGTTCGGCCAGACCGGAAGCCCCACCGCCGTCCGCCGGCCCGCAGTAGCCGAGCTCGTTCGGCGGATAGGCGTACTGGGCGAACAGCGTGCGGCCCCGGTCTTCCGCGGTCATCCGGAGTCGCCCACCAGCAGCTGGCCCAGCGCGATGCCGCCGTCGTTCGGCGGTACGGATCGGTGGGTGATCACGTGAAACCCGGTGTCCTGCAAACCCTTCAACGCCATTCGCAGCAACAGCGCATTCTGGAACACCCCGCCGGACAGTGCGATCGTGCGCGACGCGTCCGCGAGGTCGGCCGCCAGTCCCACGATGAGATCGGCGACTGCGCAATGGAACCGCGCCCCGATGACACCCTGAGGTACGCCCGCGCGCATGTCTGCGATGACAGCCTCGAGGACCGGGGCCGGGTCTATGAGATCCGCGTCGACATCGAACGTGTACGCCGTTGCGCCGCAGTCGAATCCGCGTGACCGCCCCTCCAACTCGATCGCGGCCTGTGCCTCGTAGTCGACGACGTGGCGGATACCCGCCAGTGACGAGACCGCGTCGAACAAGCGGCCCATGCTCGACGTGGGTGCGCACGCGAGGCCGGTTTCCAGCTGTCGGGCGAGTACTGCCCGCTCGTCGGGCGGGCAGGCCGCGACAGGCGCCAGGTCGGCATCCCAGGCGATGCCGGCCGCCCACAGGTGCGCCAGTGCCATCCGGTACGGGCGCAGAACGCTGACGTCGCCGCCCGCCAGCGGCACATACCTCAACTGGGCGAGTCGCTGGTATCCCTTGTAGTTGGCAAGCAAGACCTCGCCACCCCACACCGCGCCGTCCGACCCGTAACCCGTTCCGTCGAAGGCGAATCCGATCACCTGCTCCGAGCCGTCGTACCCGTGCTCGGCCATCACCGCGGCGATGTGAGCGTGGTGGTGCTGCACCGTGCGGACGGGGCGTCCGCCGGCGTTGCGGTGTGCCCAGCCGGTCGAACGGTACGTCGGATGTGCGTCGGCCACGAGCTGGGCTGGGTCGACGCCGGTCAATGCCCGCAGGTGCGCTTGCGTGGAGTCGAACGCGGACAGCGTGGCCACGTCGTCCATGTCGCCGATGTGCTGACTGAGCCACGCGTAGCGCCCGTCGGCCACAGCCATCGTGTTCTTCAGATCTGCGCCGACCGCCAGTGTCGGGGGCAGCGGCACCGGCAGCGCCACCGGCAGCGGCGCGTACCCCCGCGAGCGGCGTATCGGCAACTCGGTGCCGTCGAGAACCCGAACCACCGAGTCGTCGCATGGAACCAGGATGGCGCGGTCGTGCATCAGCCAGCCGTCGGCCAGGCCGGCCAGCCGGGCGAGCGCGTCGTCGTCTTCATAGCAGATCGGTTCGCCGCCAAGGTTGCCCGACGTCATCACCAGCACGTCGGGACCCGGCTGGTCGCCATCAAGGCCGAACAGCAGTACGTGAAGCGGCGTGTAGGCCACCATGATCCCCAGGTCGGGGTTGCCAGGTGCGACGGAGCCGGCCACCCCCGAGCCGGCCAACCGGGGCACCAGCACGACCGGCCGCTGCGGTCCGCACAGCAGTCGGCCGGCCGGTTCGTCGACCTCCGCGATGCGCTGTGCCGTGGCGACGTCGGGCACCATCACCGCAAACGGCTTCTCGCCGCGGCGCTTCCGGCGCCTCAACTCGGCGACCGCGACGTCGTTGCGGGCATCGCAGGCAAGGTGATAGCCGCCGATGCCCTTGACGGCGAGTATCCCGCCGTCGCGCAGAAGCGTGCGGGCAGCACGCAAGGCGTCTTCGCGGTGAACGGTGGCGTGGTCGGGCACCACGTAACTCAATGCCGGTCCGCACTGCGGGCAGCACACCGGTTGGGCATGGAAACGACGGTCTGCGGGGTCGGCGTATTCGCGTGCGCAGTCGGCACACATCTCGAATGCCGCCATGGTGGTGGTGGCCCGGTCATAGGGCAGCGAGCCGATGATCGTGAACCGCGGGCCGCAGTTGGTGCAGTTGACGAACGGGTGCCTGTAGCGGCGGTCGGTGGGATCCCGCAATTCCGCTGCGCACTCGGCGCATATCGCGACGTCGGGAGAGGCCAGCGTGCGGCCATCGCCGGAACGTGACGTGTCGGCGATCGTGAAGCCGGTACCCCCGAGCGCTGGAATCTCCTCGCAGGCAATTGTTTCGACGATCGCCAGCGGCGGTGGACTGTCGCGCAGCCGACGCAAAAAGTCGTCGACGGCGGCTGCGTCGCCCTCGACTTCGATGATCCCCCCGGAACTGTCGTTGCGGACCGACCCGGACAGGTTGAGTGCGGCCGCGGTGGTGTACACGAAGGGCCGGAAGCCCACACCCTGCACCACCCCTCGCACACAGACGCGCAGCCGTCGCCGGTCGGTCATGGCGATGCCTCAGGGTCGCGGCCCATCAGCTTCAGGCCGGCCATCGCCGCGTCCGCGCCGGCACGGTCGGTCTTTTCCACCACGAAGCCCATGTGGATGATCACCCAGTCGCCCGCCCCGAACGTCTCCTCGGGCAGCATGCCGATGTTGACCTTGCGGTGCTCGCCGGCGACATCCACGAGCGCGAGTTGGCCGCCGTAGCCGTCGAGCATGCTGACGACTTGTCCCGGAATCCCTAGGCACATGGGTCAGCTCCCGCCCGTCGCTGCCTGTGCCGACATCGCGGCCAACACCTCGAGCACGACATTGCCGGCGTCGTCGACCGCCGCGTCCACAGCCGGGGACAGCCCGATGCCTTCGTCGACGTTGTCCACTTCGCATCCGACGACCACCGTGTAGGGCGGCCGGCCGCCCAGCGCGGCCAGGCTGGCGAATACCGCAGCGGGATCCATGCTGTGCGCGTCCAACACCGGTGTGGTCAACAACGATTCGTGGTCGGCTTCGAACACATGAAGGGTTCCCGGCGATCCGTGACCCGGTACGGCGTCGACGAGCACCAGGGCGTCCCAGGACTCGAGCAGGTCGTACGCGAGGTGCATGCCGCGGATGCCGTAGTCCTCCACGCGGGCGCCGGTGTCGGCGAGCCGTTCTCGGGCACGCCTGATCACCTCGGGGCCGAACCCGTCGTCGCCGAGGAAGATATTCCCAATGCCCGCTACCAGAATCCGGGACGTGATGTCACTCCTGCCTTACATGCGACGCATCTTCAGATACCGCCGCGCATCGGGTATCGACGTGACGCCGACCGCGACGCCGACGAGGACCGCGGCCGCGACCACACCTACGGCAACCCAGCCCACTACGTCCATCTCGAACTCCTTTCGGTGAGAGGTTCAACTTCATCGGGAGCGAAGTACAGGTAGCGGCCGTACCAGTCGTGCAGGTCGGCGGCCGGGTCGTCCTCGACGACGACGGCGACGTGCTGGTTTCCGTCGACATCCTCGTGCACCGAGGTAACTCGCGCGGTCTTTCCGCTGAAGAAGATGTCCTGCGCGTCGGCGCGGCGCGACGGATGCAGACGAACCCGACTGCCGCGGCCCACGCGGATGCCGTTGACGAGGACGGCGTCGACTTCGGGCTGGACGGCGGTGTCGGCCGACGGGTCCCACCAGTCGACGCCGTCAGGGATTTCGGGGATCAGCTCCGCAGCGTCGGGCGAATGCGGATTGCGAAGCACGCCATGCAGATTCAGCATCGCCTCGGGCGACATCGAGTCGCAGCGGTCGATGATCCGGGTGGCCAGCGGGTCGGTGGCCCGCGCTTGTGCCTTCTCCTCGTCGGTCATCGTCATCACGCGCAGTGTCAGGATCTCGTCGATCTCCGTGGAGTCGTAAAGCGCGCCTTCGCTCTGTTCGGCGATTTCCGGGTGGTCGTACAGGATGATCGGCGAGACGAGCATCAGATCGTGCTCGCCGGCAGGGCCGGCCAGAACGGGAAAGCAGCGGTGCTGCCGACAGCTCGCCACCGCATCGACGGTCTCCGGCGGCGGGTCGAGAAGTGAGACGAACTGGCCGTCGACGGCCTCGGCGATCAGATGCGTTCCGATGAACGAGGTCGCGATCGCGTCGTCCTTGTCTTGAGGTGGCGCACCGGCATTTCGGAGCTCGATGCTGACGCGCACGACGCCGCCGTCCGGATGTGTCGTCAGCCTCAGTTGCCCGCTGAGCTCTCTGCGGGTGCGCACCAGGCGGCCGCCGTCGATGGCTTCGACGTCCGTGGCGCCGGCGACGAGAATCGGAATCGTCGTCGCCGCTTCGAGATCGGCGACCGCGAACGGACCGAACGACAGTTCGCGTTCCACCGCCTCGTCCCACGTCAGCCAGGTTCGGTCCGCCGAGATCAGTTCGTCCACAGCCTCGAAGACGCCGTCATCGGTGACTCGTTCGGCGCTGCGCCGCTGCAACTGCAGAAACCGGACCACCACAGTGAGCGACGCCATGTCCGTATCCAAGAGCACCTCGGCGGACAGCGCAGGGTCCTCCCCGATGCCGCGCGCTTGTGCGTGCGGGGGGCCGAGAACGCCGAATTGCCAACGTGACTGGTTCTTCCCCGAATTCGCCCGGTAGGGGTAGAGCAGGTAGCCCTCGTAGAGCACCGCGTCGGCGACGGCGCGGACCCGTTCCCAGCCGCCGTTCATGAGACGACATCCCGCTTCGCCACGTCCAGCAGCGACGAGACCGCGTCGTCGAGCCCGAGCATGCCGTGCTGCGACTTGTAAGCCGCGAGCGCCGTCAGCGTGTCACGGTTGAGGCGGATCCAGCCGGTGTTCGGGTAGTGCTGGTCCATCAGGTCACGCCAGACCGACACGGGCAGCTCATAGCGGTCCTCGCGGTCCCACGGCACCTGCTGGACGGCGAAGCCGCGCTCGCCGCGGGTGAATACGGTTCCGCTGAACAGGAATTGCAGTGGAATCACACCGTCGCTCAAGGCGTGCATGTACTTGGCGGCGGTCACTTCGAAGTCGTAGGTGCACTCCAGCGGCATCTCGACCTGGGTGGCGCCGGAGAAGCCGGGCACCATGACCGCGCAGTGCAGCCACAGGAACGTCCGCTGGGTGGAGTTCCAACGTTCCCTCGGGCCGAAAAGGTCGAGCAGCCCGGCCGCTTCGTGGTCGGAGTAGCGGCGCCGCAGCGGGTCGATCCGGACCTGGCAGCGCAGGGCAATCGCGTGCACCGGGTCGTCACCGACCGCGGCCACACCGACGTGCGCGGTCAGCACCGGCGTCACCGCATATTCTTGCGGCGACACGTCGACGACCGCGAACGTCACGTCTGTCACGATGGCGCAACCTTGCTGCGCGTCACGATTGCCCCGAAGAACTCGTCGATGAATTCGCGGACCTGCTGACCGCCGTCGAAACCGTGCCACAGCAGCCGTAACCGGCCGACGAACTCGTAGCAGGCGTCGATCGGCACGAGATGGCACTGCGGCGCGGCCGTTTCGTCGTCGGGCACGCGGACGATCAACGCCTCGGTGTCCGGAGCAAGCAACTCCACCCGCGCGTCGGACTTGCGAACACTGTCCCATGCCGCCAGGTCCAGCTCGGACTCCGTGGCGCCGGCCGGACCCGGATAGAACGCGACGGTGCGGCCCAGCGCGGAGTTGGAAAAGAAGAAAGCGATACCGACCGGAATCTGCAGCGCCTCCCAATCGAGGCGGGTCAGCCCGAAATCGGGGAAACTCAGGTACCGGTCGGGGACCGCGCGGTATTGCAACTTCGCATCGGTGTCGGTGAACAGCAGATAGCAGCCACGGCACACGCACATCAGTTGCCGGCCTTCGACGTTCACCACGTGCTGATGTTCCTCGGCGATCGGCTCGGCGCACATCTCGCACCGCTCGCCCGCTGATTGGGGCGTGGTGCGACTGGCCCGGATACGGGCCAGCACGTCGAAGGCGCCACCCATCACCACTCTCCCTGCATCGCCATCGACAGCACGCCGTCACGTTCCAGGAGCGGAACCGGTTCGAGATGCGTTTCGCCGCGCCTATCTGGGCCGCCAACGCCGTCCACACAGCGCCCCGCGTGGACGACGTCGAAATGCGCTCGACATACAGGACAGCGCAGCACGGGCGCGTTGGATCCCATCACCTTGTGCAGCAGCGCACCGGCAAGCGATTCGCCGCAGTTGCCGCAGCGGTCGAGGTAGGCGAACAGCGCATCATCGACCCGGCACGCCATCACCACTGTCCCGTCCACCCGAAAACCACCGACCTCGCCGGGTGCCAAGTCGGCGACGTCGGGCACCTGATGCCAGACCGGCTTGGCGTGCCCGTCGGAGCGCAGGCGGCTGAGCAAGGAGTCGGGCGGGATGACGGATGCAGATTTTTGTTCTGCCGCAACGACTTCGATCGCGCCGATCTCCGGAGCTGCCGCTCGGATGGCGTCCTCGACCGTTAGCTCCAGTGTCACCGACGACGACGGGCAGCTGCGGCAACTCCCGGAGAACTGCAGTGTCACAACCCCGTCGGCGATTCCGATCAGATGCACGTCGCCGCCGTGCGAACCCAGATACGGCCGGACGCTGTCCAGCGCGTCCGACACCCGGCGCTCCACCTCGTGGGGATGCAGGCTGTGCACCAGCAACAGGCTCGCCACCAGGTTGTCGTCGGCGAAGGCCTGCGCCAGTTCCCGATCGGCAGCGACGGCCAGCAGCATCATCCGTTCCAGGGCGGCGCCATAAAGGTCGGTGACCTCACGGACCAGTTGCTCTGCGCGCTCCCGTGCCACCTGGCCACCCGCCGCGCTGGCGTCGAGCAAGTTCTGGATCCGATCGCCCGCCGTGCGCCATTGCGCTTCTACTTCAACACCTTCCGGCTCCAGGTCGCACTGCCCCGCGGGTCCGCGGTTGTTTGATCGCTCCTCACGTCCGCGGTGGTCTGATCGCTCCTCACGTCCGCGGTTGCTTGATCGCTCCTCACGTCCGCGGTGGCGATCGGCCATACGTCAGTCCCCGGTGACGGATTGGGTGGGGGAGTGCAATCTCTCGAGCGTCTTGCCCTTGCCCAGGTACATGTGCACGCCGCAGGGCAGGCACGGATCGAAGCTGCGTACCGTGCGCATGATGTCGATGCCCTTGAAATGCTCCCTGTCGTTCTCCTCGAAGATCGGCTGTCCTTGCACCGCATCCTCGTACGGCCCGGGCGTGCCGTAGCTGTCGCGCGGGTTGGCGTTCCACGGCGTCGGCGGATACGGGTGGTAGTTCGCGATCTTCCCGTCGCGGATCACCATGTGGTGGGACAGCACTCCGCGGACCGCCTCGGTGAAGCCGCAGCCGATACCTTCGTCGGGCACCTCGAACTTCTCCCACGTCTTGGTGCGGCCGGCGCGGATCTCTGTCAGCGCCTTCTCCGCGAAGTGCAGTGCGGCCGCCGCGGAGTAAGCCTGGAAGTAGGTGCGCGCGCGGTTACGCTCGATCGTGTTGCTGCCGTGCTGCGGCACCTTCCACTCGAACGACACCGGGCCCTTCAGCGCGGTTTTCGGCAGGTTGATCTGCACGCTGTGCCCGGTGGACTTGAGGTAGCCGATGTCCACCAGCCCGGCCAGCGCAGTGGACCACAGCCGTGCCAGCGGTCCGCCGCCGGTGTCGAGTGCGAGATGGTCCTTGCCGTCGAACCAGCGCGGCGCCATGACCCAGCTGTAGTTGCCGTCGAAGTCACGCTTCTGCGGCTTGGGATTGGTGTGCTGGTTCCACGGGTGCCGCCGGTCTATCGGGTTGCCCAGCGGATCGGTCTTGACGAACGTCTCCTGGTCGGTCCAGTCGTCGTAGTAGCTGTGGCCCAACAAAATTCGGATGCCCAGGTTGATGTCGACCAGCGAGGTGGTGACCAGCTTGCCGTCCACCACGACGCCCGGCGTGACGAACATCTTGCGGCCCCAGTTCTCCATGTCCTTATAGGAGAAGTTGCAGTGCTCGGGATCCTGGAATGAACCCCAGCAGCCAAGCAATGTGCGCCGCAGGCCGACCTTCTCGTACCCCGGCAGCGCCTCGTAGAAGAAGTCGAAGAGGTCGTCGTGCATCGGGACGACCCCCTTCATGAACTCCACATAGCGCATGAGCCGGGTCATATAGTCGGTCATCAACTGCACGGTTGCGCTCACGCCGATGCCCCCGGGATATAGCGTCGACGGGTGGACGTGCCGGCCTTCCATCAGGCAGAACATCTCTCGCGTGTACCGGCTGACTTGCAGTGCCTCGCGGTAGAACTCGCCGGTGAACGGGTTGAGCGCGCGCATGATGTCGGCGATGGTGCGGTATCCATGCATGTCGGCGCGCGGTGCCTGGGTGTTCTCGGCCTTGGCCAACACACCCGGGTTCGTCTCCGACACCATCTTCTCGCAGTAGTCCACCCCGACCAGGTTCTCCTGGAAGATGTTGTGGTCGAACATGTATTCCGCTGCCTCGCCGAGGTTCACCAGCCACTCGGCCAAGTGCGGCGGCTGCACGCCGTAGGCCATGTTCTGCGTGTAGCACGAGCACGTGGCATGGTTGTCGCCGCAGATGCCGCAGATCCGGCTGGTGATGAAGTGGGCGTCACGCGGATCCTTGCCCTTCATGAACAGCGAGTAGCCGCGGAAGATCGACGACGTCGAATGGCATTCCACCACTTCTTTGTTGTCGAAGTCGATCTTCGTGTAGATGCCGAGGCTGCCGACGATTCGGGTGATCGGATCCCACGCCATCTCGACCAGTTGGCCGGGTTCGCGCTTGCTCTGGGTCGGCTCGGGGATGATCGTTGTCATCGAACTTCTCTCTTCTTGGTGCTGTCGGCGCTGTTACGCGCCAGGGCTGGGCGCGAAGACAGAGCAGCCCGCACCTACCAGGTGCGGGTTGCTCCGGTCTCCAGTTTTGTGCCCGGGTGCCGCCACTTCGGCTCCTTGTCCACGGTGCGGTTGGTGATCCCTCGCAAGCCGCGGATGACCGATCCGTACAGGCCGACTGCGGTGGTGGACACCTTGCCGCCCGGTGGCTCGTCCATGAAGGGCATGAACTTGTCGGGGAAGCCCGGCATCGTGCAGCCGATACAGATGCCGCCGACGTTCGGACATCCTCCGATGCCGTTCATCCAGCCCCGCTTCGGCACGTTGCAATTCACGACCGGACCCCAACAGCCAAGCTTCACAATGCATTTCGGTGACCCATATTCTTCGGCGAAGTCACCTTGCTCGTAATAGCCGGCCCGATCGCACCCCTCGTGCACCGTCTGTCCAAAAAGCCACTTCGGCCGCAGGGCGTCGTCGAGTGGGATCATCGGCGCCTGCCCGGTGGCCATGTACAGCAGGTAGGTCAGCGTCTCGGAGAGGTTGTCCGGTTGGATCGGGCAGCCTGGCACGCAGACGATCGGGATGCCCGCTTTGCTCTTCCAGTCCCAGCCGAGGTAGTCGGGGACTCCCATCGCGCCGGTCGGATTGCCGGCCATCGCGTGGATGCCGCCGTACGTGGCGCAGGTACCCACCGCCACCACCGCCGTGGCCTTCGGCGCGAGCCGGTCGAGCCATTCGCTGGTGGTCATCGGCTGACCGGTCGCGGGATTGTTGCCGAACCCGCACCAATAGCCGTCGTCGTGCAGTTTTTCGTTCGGAATGGATCCTTCGACGACGAGGACGAACGGTTCCAATTCGCCGCGGTCGGCTTTGAAGAACCATTCGAGGAAGTCGTCGGCGCCCCCGGTCGGTCCGCATTCAAAATCGATGAGGGGCCAATGGACGGCGATTTTGGGCAGACCGGGAAGCGCGCCGAGCGCAATTTCCTCGATGCTGGGCTGGGTGGCGGCAGTCAACGCCACGGAATCGCCATCACAACTCAGACCCGCATTGATCCACAGCACATGGATCAATGTTTCTTCTGCCTTGACTGCTGCTTCACTGGGCATTTACGCAGCTCTCTCCGGGACGGACTGCATCCCTGCGCCACCGGAGTCGACCTTCGGCCCACTTGCGTAGCGCTGTTTCTGGGTCTACTCCGGGCACCCAGACTTGTCAACGACCAGTTTGGCGAAAATCAGTTTGCGCGCGCGCCGATCCAGTCATACCAAGCGGGCATTCCTTCACCGGTCGTCGCGGAGACCGCGACGATGTCCACACTCGGGTTGACGGAACGCGCATACGACGCACATAAGTCGAGATCGAAGTCTACGTACGGAAGAAGATCCGTCTTATTGATGATCACCAGTCCGGCAGCCGAGAACATGTGCGGATACTTCAGCGGCTTGTCGGTTCCTTCGGTCACCGAGATCACCACGACCATAGTTTGCTCGCCGAGGTCGAACAGCGCCGGGCAGACGAGGTTTCCGACGTTCTCGATGAACACCAGCGAGTCGGGTTCGGGTTGCAGTTTGTGAAGGGCCCGAGACGTCATCTCGGCGTCGAGGTGGCAGCCGGCGCCGGTGTTGATCTGGACCACGCGGCAGCCCGTCGCACGGATTCGTTCGGCGTCCAGCAGCGTCTCCTGGTCTCCCTCGATGACCGAGACGGGTCGGCTGCTCTGGATCTCGCGAATGGTGCGCTCCAGCAGCGTGGTCTTGCCGGAGCCCGGCGAGCTGGTGACGTTGATGGCGACAATGTTGCGCTGCGCCAGCCATTTCCGGTTCTGCTCGGCCAATTCGTCGTTCTTGGCGAGCACCTTCTGCTCGAGAGAAATCGTTTCGGTTACCGGCAGGTGTTCGTGGTCTTCGTGGTGGTGGTCGTGGTGGTGGTGGTGGTCACCGGCGAGGGTGATGACCGCGCCGTCGTCGCCGCATCCACAGGTAGCGCACATGTCAACTCACTTCCATCGAAAGGATTCGCATGTCCTGTCCCGCGAGCACCGCGACGTCGGCGCTGCCGCAGGGGCACAGCAGGATCAAGTCGGGCAGGTCGAACTCGCCGCCGCACGCACGGCACCGCGCCCGTCCCGGCTGCACGTCGAGGACGAGGCGGGCTCCCGTGGCCACGGTGCCCTCGGTGGCCAACCCGAAGCAGAACTGCATCGAGTCGGGAACCACGGCGCACAACGCGCCGACTTCTACCCGGACGCTGTGCACGCGGCGACCGGCCGCGTGCTCGCATACTGCATCGACCACGCTTCGGGTGATCGCCATCTCGTGCATGTCCATCCCGTCCGGCCGGGCTGAACCTCACCATAGGACGACGCTGCGCCGGGCACAACGAAGTCTGCTCTTCGCCGATGATTGCGTCCGGTGCTTACCATCGACCGGTGGCAGACACCCTCACCGACGACGACGTCGCAGTGCTGCGGAACTGGATCCGCGACCGGGAGATCGGATCGGACGTCAGCGATGTCACCGCGCTTGCCGGCGGTACGCAGAACATCGTGATAGGGCTGCGGCTGGACGGTCGCCGGGTCGTGCTCCGCAGACCGCCCGCGCACCCGCGACCGGACAGCAACAAGACGATGCTGCGAGAGATCGCGGTGCTGCGGACGCTCGCCGGCAGCGCAGTGCCACATCCCCGATTCATCTGCGGCTGTAAGGATCTCGACGTCCTCGGGGTGGTCTTCTATCTGATGGACTACGTCGACGGCTTCAACCCCGGCACCGAGGTGACGCAGGCCTACGTCGACAAGCCGGAGTTTCGCCACGATGTCGGGCTGCACTACGCGGCAAGCCTGGCGAAGCTCGGTCAGGTGCCGTGGCAAGGCAGCCCGCTGGCCGCTCTCAAACGGCCGGGATCCTTTCTGGCGCGCCAAGTCCCGCAGTTTCGCAGCTTCGTCGAGGCGTACCGTGAGCAAGAGGGCTACGCCCACGACTCGTTGCCGGGAGTCGACGAACTCGCCGACTGGCTCGAGGAGAACCGTCCGCCGGACTCGCCGCCGGGAATCATGCACGGTGACGCGCATTTGAACAACGTGCTACTGCGCCGTGATCGCCCCGAGGTGGCCGCTTTCGTCGACTGGGAGATGTGCACGGTCGGCGACCCGCTGCTGGACCTGGGCTGGATGCTGGTGTGCTGGCCCACCGACGCCGATCCCCTTTCCACGGGCGCGGCGCTGGCCGTTCACGGCGGATTGGCGACGCGCGCGGAACTGCTGGAGTCGTACCTCTCGGCGGGGGGCCGCCAGACCGAGCACCTTCCGTGGTACCTCGCGTTGGCGTGTTTCAAGCTCGGGACAGTGATCGAAGGGACGTGGGCGCGCTACCTCGCGGGCAAGGCCACCCGCGAGGCCGGCGAATATCTGCACGCATCAGCCGTGCACCTCATGGAGTTGGGGAACGAAATCGCCTCGGGAAGAGACCTTCTCATGTCTTCTTAGTGCCGGGTAGACGCAATGTCCGGCGGGACAACGTCAAACGGGCGCACGTCGCCCGTTGAGATCACGTGGGGCCGGGAAGACGAAGTCGTCGTCGGCTGACGGCATGGCCGG
Organism: Mycobacterium sp.; assembly: GCA_049280695.1. Taxonomy (GTDB): domain Bacteria; phylum Actinomycetota; class Actinomycetes; order Mycobacteriales; family Mycobacteriaceae; genus Mycobacterium. The sequence goes on along the minus strand of JBAPQQ010000328.1, from coordinate 2,969 downwards.
TTGCCAACCGGGCGTCGAGGGTACGGTGAAGTTTGAGACCCACACACACCGACGAACGGGTGGTCAACCGTGAACATCGCTCTGTCGACCGAGTTGCACACGTCATTCGACGAAGCCATCAAGAAGACACGCGAGGCCCTGGCCGAGAACGGCTTCGGCGTGCTCACCGAGATCGACATGAAGGCGACGCTGAAACAGAAACTGGGCACCGACATGGAGGACTACGTCATCCTCGGCGCGTGCAACCCGCCGTTGGCCCACCGGGCCGTCGACGTCGACCGTCAGATCGGGCTGCTGCTGCCATGCAACGTCCTCGTCCGGAAGAACCCTGACGGAGGCGACACCGTCCTTGTCGAGGCCATGAATCCAATGCTTCTCGTGGACGTCACAGCAAACCAGCAGCTGCAGCCCGTCGCCGACGAGGTAACGAACAAGCTGCAGGCTGCAATCGATTCGCTCGCTGCCAGCTAAATCCGCTTGCAACCACCGCACGCCAGCGTCTATTGTCGGCGACGTGCCTAGGCTGCTCGTAGTAGCGTCCCGCAGCGGGGTCTGATCCAGACCGACCCCCGCTGTGGGTCGAACTACTACGTCGGTCATCTCCCTTCGATCAGAGGACCGGCACATGACACCCCAAACAGGCATCGACATCGCACCCAATCCACACGAAACTCCATCGAGTCGCTTCGGCGGTCGTCCGCTTCCTCGCGGTCTCCGCGAAGACGCGGAGAACATGACGTGGGAAACCTTCAGCGCTATCTATAGCCCCAGCTCCGGACCACTCCGGTTGGGCAGCTTCGAATGCATCGACGGTGACCGGCCTGCTACCCGACTCGGCCCGCAGGCCCGCATGTTCAAGGCCACGGTCGCCATCGGCGACCAGATCGAGACCGTGAACGTCCCCGCCCACGGACCCGTGGCCGCATTGACCGCGATGTTGTTCGACCGGGGGATTCCCGTCGAAATGGTCCGCTTCCACCAGTTGACGTCGGGTGATCACACCGCCACGTTCATCCAGGGCAGCGATGGGGAGCACGCCGAATGGGCGATGGGCTGGTCTGAGGACAAGACGGAATCCGTGCTGCGAGCCATCATCGCGTGCGTGAACCGTTTGATGTCGGTGGCCTGGTACACCGAGATCGACCAGGAGACCAAGAAGTTCACCTGGCGGCGCCGATGAGCGCTTGCGCGAAGAGCGACAAGTACCGATGAGCGCTGGCGCGAAGAGGAACTAGCGTCCTAACGGCCGCAGCACGATCGGCATGCCGTCCATCGGCACCGGCATTCCGCCGTAGTCCCACCGTGCGTGGTATCCCGGGCGGGGCAGTTCCAGCCGGTACCGTCGCAGCAGCCGGTGCATGATCGTCTTGACTTCCAGCTGGCCGAACACCATTCCGATGCACTTGTGTGCGCCGCCGCCGAACGGAGTGAACGCGTAGCGGTGCCGCTTGTGTTCGTTGCGCGGCTCCGCGAACCGGTCTGGGTCGAACTTCAACGGGTCCGTCCAGATCTCCGGCAGTCGATGGTTCATTCCCGGATATGCGATGACGTTGGTGCCCATTGGCAGGTAGTAGCCGAGCAGGTCGGTGTCGCGCACCGTCTGACGCATTGCCCACTGAACCGGCGTCACGATCCGGATCGATTCGTTCATCACCAAGTCGAGCGATTCCAGCTTTTCCAGCGATTCGATGTCCAGCGGTCCGTCGCCGAGCCGGTCGGACTCGTCGCGGCACCGGTCCTGCCAATCGGGGTTGGCGGCCAGGTGGTAGACCATGGTCGTCGCGGTGGACGTCGACGTGTCGTGGGCGGCCATCATCAAGAAGATCATGTGGTTGACGATGTCCTCGTCGGAGAACCGGTTGCCGTCCTCGTCCTCGGTCTGGCACAGCACGGTCAGCAAGTCGTTGCCCTCTTGGCCGCGGCGCTCCTTCACGCGCGCCTGGAAGTAGTTCTCCAGCAGTTCCCTTGCTCTCAGCCCGCGCCACCAGGTGACCGGCGGCACGCTCTTGCGGATGACCGCATTGCCCGCGCGGGTCGTGGTGGTGAACGCTTTGTTGACCTTCGTCAGCAACTCGCGATCGGTGCCGGGCTCATGGCCCATGAACACCATCGAGGCGATGTCGAGCGTGAGTTCTTTCATCGCCGGATAGAGCAGGAACCGCGCGTCGTTGACCACCCAGTCGTCGGCAACGACTTGGGAGACGACCTTGTCGACCTGCTCGGCATAGCCGACCAGCCGCGAGCGGACGAACGCCTCCTGCATGATCCGGCGGTGGAACAGGTGCTCGTCGAAGTCGAGCAGCATCAGACCGCGGTGGAAGAACGGGCCGATCACTGGCGTCCAACCCTGCTGCGAGAAGTCCTTGTTGCGGTTTGAGTAGATGGCTTGCGCCGCATCTGGGCCCAGCGCTGCGACCGACGGCAACACCGGCGAATCCCCGAACACCAGCGGACCCTTGGTTCTGTAGAGGAACAGCAAGTAGTCCGGACCGCCGCGCAAGACTTCGATCATGTGGCCGAGGATCGGCAGCCCCGCATCGCCCATGACCGGCTTGAGCCCGCTGCCAGGCGGCGGGTCGGCCAGCTTCCTCGGCGGAAATTCGGTGTGCAGTAGCCGGCGTTCCACGGCGCGCATGCCGGGGAAGTTGTTGAACGACGGGGTGAGCCGGCGCTTGGCCTGGCCGAGCAGATACTCCGGTGTACTGATCGTCGCCATTCATGAGCTCCTGGTGTAGACGCTGTGAACGGTGTCACTCGGCTCTATCCTGACCGCCATACTTGACGCCTGTCAAGTTTGTCGCGGACAACAGGTGATGGAAGGGTGCTAGGGATGACTGCCGAGTCCGTAACGCCGGCGCCTCGGCGCAGCCGCGGCGACCGCCAGCGGGAGGCGATCGTCGCGGCGGTACGAGAACTGTTGCAGAAGCAGGCATTTGCCGATCTGTCGGTCAGCGCGATCAGCGAGCGGG
>JBAPQQ010000327.1:0-8634 GCA_049280695.1 Mycobacterium sp. | reverse complement strand
GACCAGCGTGACTGATGTGACCGTCGTCCTGGTTGCCGGCGACGGCGAATGGCCCCGGCGACGAGTCGGCGGTCCGGGCGGGGCACGCCGGCTCGGGGAGCGGTTGCAGATTCCGGTGTACGACGTGCAGCGGGTCGGCTATCCGCAGCGGATGCGCGACTACGACGCACGGCGCCGCATCGAGCGCCGACGCGCGGCCGAGGACGGCTGACCCTCTAATATCGCGACCCATGCGATTCGTCAGCAACGGTGATGTTCGGATCGCCGTCTATGAGCAGGGAAACCCGGACGGCCCGCCACTGGTGATGGTGCACGGCTGGCCCGACTCGCACGCGCTGTGGGACGGCATGGTGCCGCTGCTGACCGAGAAGTTCCGGGTGATCACCTACGACAACCGCGGATTCGGGCCGTCGTCGTCGCCGAAGTCGTACCGCGAGTACACGATGGCGCATCTGGCCGACGACTTCGCAGCCGTCGTCGACGAGGTCAGCCCGCACCAGGCGGTGCACGTCGTCGCCCACGACTGGGGCTCGGTATCGGTGTGGGAGTACCTCGCCCGCCCAGAAGCGGCCCCGCGCGTCGCATCGTTCACGTCGGTTTCCGGCCCCAGCCTCGACCACCTGGTGGCGTGGATCTTCGACAACCTCAAACGCCCGTACCGGCTGAAGCGGTTGGCGCAGACGCTGACTCAGGTGTTGTCGCTGAGCTACATGGCGGCGTTCTCGATACCGCTGTTGACGCCAGCGACCGTGCGGGCCATTGTGACGCCGCGCCGGCTGCGGCGGGTGCTGTCGCTCGCCGACGGCATTCCCGCCCGCCAGATCCATCATTCCGACGCCGTCGCGCGCGATGCGGCGAATGGGCTGAAGATTTACCGCGCCAACTACTTTCGGTCGTTCACCGGGCGAGTCAGACGCGACCACCACGTCACCGTGCCGGTGCAGCTGATGGTCAACACCGAAGATCCGTTCGTGCTCCCGCACAGCTTCGACGACGAATCCCGCTGGGTTTCGCGGCTGTGGCGCCGCGACGTGAAGGCCGGGCACTGGTCGCCGTTCTCACACCCTCAAGTGCTGGCCGCTGCAGTGTCGGAGTTGGCCGACGTCGTGGCGGGCGGGCGGCCGTCGCGGGCCATGCTGCGCGCGGAGGTGGGGCGACGCGGCGAACCGTTCAGCGACACGCTGGTCTCGGTCACCGGCGCGGGCAGCGGCATCGGCCGTGCCACCGCGCTCGAATTCGCCCGGCTGGGCGCCGAAGTGGTGGTCAGCGACATCGACGATGCCGGCGCGCGTGCCACCGCGAAAGACATTGTGGCACAAGGTGGTATCGCACACGCCTACGCGCTGGACGTGTCCGATGCACAAGCGGTCGAGGCGTTCGCCGACCAGGTGTGCGCCGAACACGGCGTGCCCGACATCGTGGTGAACAACGCGGGTGTGGGGCAAGCCGGCCGGTTCCTGGACACCCCGGCCGACGAGTGGGACCGGGTGCTCGACATCAACCTGGGCGGAGTCGTCAACTGCTGCCGTGCGTTCGCGCGCCGGCTTGTCGAGCGCGGCAGCGGTGGACACGTCGTCAACGTGGCGTCGGCGGCCGCGTTCGCTCCGCTGCAATCGCTGAACGCGTACTGCACCAGCAAGGCTGCGGTGTACATGTTCTCCGACTGCCTGCGGGCCGAACTCGACGCTGCCGGAATAGGCTTGACCACCGTCTGCCCCGGCCCGGTGCACACCAACATCGTCAGCACCGCGCGTTTCGATGCACCACCGGACAAGTCGCTGGCCGCGTCGGGGCGGCGCGGGCAGTGGGAGAAGTTCTTCGCGGCACGCCGCTACGGCCCGGAGAAGGCGGCGAAGGCGATCGTGTCGGCGGTGCGGAAGAACAAGCCGATCCGGCCGGTTACCCCGGAGGCCTACCTGCTGTACGGCACGTCGCGGCTGGCGCCGCAGGCGTTGCGCAGCACCGCACGCGGACAGGTGATCTGAGCTCCGCCGAGATCAGACTTGATGCACGTTTTTCGCGAAGAAGCGTGCAGGTAACCTTATTTCGGCGCAGATTCGGCGGGAAGGTCACCCGTTCTGTGCGATGTCCTCCAGTACCGCGAACATCGTGCGGGTCGGCACGCCGGTGCCACCCTTGCCGGTGTAGCCCCACGGGCCGCCGGTGTTGTAGGCCGGCCCGGCGATGTCGATGTGCGCCCAGGCCACGCCGTCGGCGACGAACTCGCGCAGAAACGTTCCGGCGACCAGCATCCCGGCATATCGCGAGCCGCTGACGTTGGCCAGGTCCGCGACCGTCGACTTGAGGTCGTCCTTGAGTTCCTCGGGCAGCGGCATCGGCCAGGCGTTCTCGCCGACCTGCTGGCTGATCACCGCCACCCGGTCGCGGAACTCGTCGCTGCCCATCACGCCGGGCGTGCGTGCGCCGAGTGCGACGGTCTGCGCGCCGGTGAGCGTCGACGTCTCGATCAAGTAGTCCGGCTTGTCCTCGCAGGCCCGCGCGATTGCGTCGGCCAGGATCAGCCGCCCCTCGGCGTCGGTATTGAGCACCTCCACCGTCGTCCCGCCATACTGGGTCAGCACGTCGCCGGGCCGCTGCGCGGTGGCCGACGGCATGTTCTCGGCCATCGGCACGGTCGCGATCACGTTGATCGGCAATTCGAGCTGCGCCGCGAGCACGGTCGTCGCGATCACGGCGGCGGCCCCGCCCATGTCGGAGGTCATGTGGTGCATGTTGGCGGCGGGCTTGATCGAGATGCCGCCGGTGTCGAACGTGATGCCCTTACCGATCAGCGCGACCGTGGTGGCGCCCTTGCGCTTCGCGCCGCGGTAGACGAGCCGCACCAGCCTCGGCGGGCGCGACGAGCCCTTGCCGACGCCGACGATCCCGCCGTAACCCTTGCGCGCGAGCGCCTTCTCGTCGAGCACCTCGACCTCGAGGCCGGCGGTGGCCGCCAATGCCTCGGCGCGGGAGGCGAATTCGGCGGGAAACAGGTGGCTGGGCGGAGTGTTGACGAAGTCGCGGGCGTAGGCGACCGCGGTCGCGATGGCCACCGCGCGCTCGGCTTGGTTCTTGGTCGCCGACTTGGTGTCCGGCGTCAGCGCAGTGATTCTGCGCAGCCCGCGCTCCTTGGGTGCGGTCTTGGCGCTGCGGAACTCGGTGAACTTGTAGGCGCCGAGGACCAGGCCCTCCACTGCCGCGCCGAGATCCAGCGCCGACAGCGTGGTCACCACGGACTGCGTCTTGTCCAGCGAGCGGGCCGCCAGCCCGGCCGCCCGGCGGATCTTGTCGGCCGGCCATTCGTTCGATTCCTGGCCGAGGCCGACGGTCAGCACGCTCGCGGCCGGAAGTGACGGGACCACCACGCGGTGCACCTGGCCCTCGCCGCCCGTCGCGCCGAGCGCGCGCAGCGCGTGCTCGATCACGCTGACGGCCTCGCTGTCCAGGTAGGGCTCGGCGGCTACGACCCTCGCCCGGTCGTCGGCGCAGACCACCGGCACCACAAGCACGGAATCCCCGGCCCCGCGCTTCGGAAGCGACGAATGGACGGTGACCGAGGGCGCCTGATAGCCGTGTTCTGTGCTCACGGCCACACACCCTAGCGGTCAGTGCCGGCCGTGCAGTTCGTAAGCGGTCACGGGGTCGCCGAATCCCTTGAGCATCAAGGGCTCTTGAATCGTGGCTGCCCAGCCTGGCAGTTCGTCGTGCAAAGCCCCAGTAGCAAGTATCTGACCGGGCTTCGCGACGGCGACCAGCCGGGCGGCCAGGTTGACCATGGTGCCGAAGTAGTCGCCGTTGATGGCCAACGCCTGGCCGTAGCCCAGACCGGCGCGGACCCGCAGGCCGGCCTCACCGGCCTTCGGGTGGCTGACGAGGTCGATCGCGGCGTTGGCCAGCTGCTCGGGCGTCGGGCTGACCCACATGACCTCGTCGCCGATGAACTTCACCACCCGTCCGAGGTTGGCGTGTACCACGTCGCTGACGGTGGCGCTGAACTCGTTGAGCACCATCGACAGTTCGGCCGGGGTGAGCAGCTGGGTGAGCGCGGTGAAACCGGACAGGTCGGCGAAACCGACGCCGCACACGACGTTGGAAGTCGAGTCGCGGACGACGCGCTCGAAGTGGGTGCGGGCGCTGATCATGTGATGGCGGTGCACGGCGTCGAGCAGCACGCCGATGCGCGGGATGAACTCGGCGGCGGCCCGGTACGCCTTGGCGGTGGCGAGTTCGTCGCCGGTGTGGTTGATCTGGATGTCCGGCGCTCCGGCGCGCATGATCGCCGACTCCGCCTCCGCCAACCGGGCCATCGTCGAGCCGAGGACGCGCAGGAAACCGAACGCGCCGTCCGCGCCGAGCAACTGCTTGATCCGAAACCACGAATCCAGCCCCTCGACGTCGGCCTGACTCAGGGTGAGCTCGTCGGGGCCGGCGACCGTCAGGCCGAGCAGCGCCCACGCCCGGGCGACCTCGTCGGAAGACACGCCCAGCGCGTCCGCAGCGGTCCGAATGCTGTACGTCGGACGCCCCGACCACTGCAGCACGTCTCCTGCGAGGCCGAACAGGCGCCCGCGCGACTCGGCCTCGACCATCTCCTCGGCGGTGAAACCGAGGCTGTCCAGGTACTCGATCAGACCGGCCCGCTGCCGCGCATCGACGATTCCAGCGGCTTGAAGCGCGTCGAAATCGACCACCCGACTAGGGTATCGGCGGTGAGCGACATCAAGCACGGCCCTCTCGAAGACCGGCACCGTGACCTGGGCGCCACGTTCGCCGAGTTCGGCGGCTGGCTGATGCCCGTCTCGTACGCGGGCACGGTCACCGAGCACAACGCCACCCGCTCGGTCGTCGGCCTGTTCGACGTCAGCCACCTCGGCAAGGCTTCGGTGCGCGGGCCGCAGGCCGCCGCGTTCGTCAACTCCGCGCTCACCAACGACCTTCGCCGCATCGCGCCCGGCAAGGCGCAATACACGCTGTGCTGCAACGAATCCGGCGGCGTGATCGACGACCTCATCGTCTACTACGTGTCCGACGACGACCTGTTCCTGGTGCCCAACGCCGCCAACACTGCGGCAGTGGTTGCTGCATTGAAAGCCGCTGCGCCGCAAGATGTCTCGGTGACCGACGAGCACAGGTCGCGTGCGGTGCTCGCCGTGCAGGGGCCGCGTTCGGCCGACGTGCTGGCAAGGCTGGGCCTGCCGACGGGCATGGACTACATGGGATATCGCGACGCCGAGTTCTCAAGCCACGCGGTACGGGTGTGCCGCACCGGCTACACCGGCGAGCACGGCTACGAGCTGTTGCCCTCCTGGGAGGACGCCCCCGCGGTTTTCGACGCGCTGGTGGAGGTGGTCGGCGAACTCGGGGGCGAGCTGGCCGGCCTCGGCGCACGCGACACCCTGCGCACGGAGATGGGCTACCCGCTGCACGGCCACGAGCTGTCACTTGACATCTCGCCCCTGCAGGCGCGCTGCGGGTGGGCGATCGGCTGGAAAAAGGACGCGTTCTGGGGACGCGACGCGCTGCTCGCCGAGAAGGCCGCCGGCCCCCGCCGATTGTTGCGAGGGCTGCGGGCGACAGGCCGCGGCGTGCTGCGTCCGGAGTTGACCGTCCTGTCGGACAACACCCCGGTGGGCGTCACCACATCCGGAACCTTCTCTCCCACACTCAAACTCGGCATCGCCCTGGCACTGATCGACGCATCCGCCGACATGACGACCGGGGATCGCGTGCACGTCGACGTACGCGGCCGCAAGGTGGAGTGCGAGGTCGTCGACCCCCCATTTGTGGAGACGAAAACTCGCTAGACCTCGGACGTACAATCGCTCGCATGGAAACCGGCCCGCTCGAGTTCACCGTCGTCCGCAACCCGAATCCGGCGACCGACGAGCAGCGGGCCGAGATCATGACGAATCCGCCGTTCGGCCAGTTTCACACCGACCACATGGTGTCGATCGACTATGCCGACGGGAGCTGGCGCGACGCGAAGGTGATGCCGTACGGCCCGATCGAGCTGGATCCGTCGGCGATCGTGCTGCATTACGCGCAAGCGGTGTTCGAGGGGCTGAAGGCCTACCGGTGGGCCGACGGCTCGATCGTGTCGTTTCGGCCCGAGGCGAACGCTGCGCGGTTGCAGTCTTCGGCGCGACGGCTGGCGATGCCCGAGCTGCCCGAGCAGGTGTTCATCGAGTCGCTGCGGCAGCTGATCGCCCTGGACGGCGCCTGGGTGCCGCCGACGGGCGGTGAGGAGTCGCTCTACCTGCGGCCGTTCCTGTTCGCCACCGAGCCCGGCCTGGGCGTGCGGCCCGCCAAGCAGTACCGCTACCTGGTGATCGCGTCACCGGCCGGCGCCTACTTCCCGCGCGGCATCAAGCCGGTCAGCGTGTGGCTGTCCACCGAATACGTCAGGGCCGCTCCCGGCGGCACCGGCGCCGCCAAGTTCGGCGGCAACTACGCCGCGTCGCTGCTCGCCCAGGCCGAGGCGGCGGCCCATGGCTGCGACCAGGTGGTGTGGCTGGATGCCGTCGAGCGCCGCTTCGTCGAGGAGATGGGCGGCATGAACCTGTTCTTCGTGTTCGGCAGCGGTGGGTCGGCGCGGCTGGTGACACCGGAACTGACGGGCACACTGCTGCCCGGGATCACGCGCGACTCGCTGCTGCAGCTGGCCACCGACGCCGGCTTCGCGGTGGAGGAGCGCAAGATCGACGTCTCCGAGTGGCAGAAGAAGTCGGCCGCAGGGGAGATCACCGAGGTGTTCGCCTGCGGGACTGCCGCGGTGATCACGCCGGTGTCGTCGGTGAAGCACGCCGAGGGCGAGTTCACGATCGCCGACGGCGAACCCGGCGAGGTGACGATGGCGCTGCGCGACACGCTGACCGGCATCCAGCGCGGCACGTTCTCCGACACCCACGGCTGGATGGCGCGGCTGGGCTAGACGCCCACTGGCTTGAAGAACCTGGCCGCGCGGCGCAACTGGAGTAGCCGATTACGCTATGCCGCGCCCCGCACCGGCAGACAATAACTGCGTGACACACAGAGCCGACGTCTGCATCGTCGGGGCGGGTATCGCCGGGCTCAACGCCCTGTTCGTGGCGGGCCGCTACCTGTCGCCGGAGCAGAAGGTCATCCTGATCGACAAGCGGCAACGCGTCGGCGGGATGTGGGTCGATACGTACCCCTACGTGCGCCTGCACCAGCCGCACCCGATGTTCACCGCGGGCAACATCAAGTGGACCCTCGGTAAGGACCCGTCCTACCTGGCGACGAAGGGCGAAGTGCTCGACCAATTTTCGCATTGCGTCGACGTGATCAAGCAAAGGGTGCAGGTCGAGGAGTTCTTCGGCTGGGAATTCGAGTCCGAGGACGAGATCGACGGGATCGTCCGGATCACGTGCCGATCCTCGGCGGGTGAACGTCAGGTGGTGGAGGCCAAGCGGCTGATCAAGGCCTACGGCCTGCGGGTGACGCCCAACGACCCGCTCGAGGTCTCCAGCTCGCGCGTCCAGTCGGTGTCCCCGGACCACTGTGACGTCCGCTCGGGCGAGATGCGGGCCAGCAACGCTCCGGTTTGGATCATCGGCGGCGGCAAGACCGCGATGGACACCGCGCACGCGCTGATCACCGAATACCCCGGCCGCGAGGTGAACCTGGTGGCCGGCCGGGGCACGTTCTTCTCCACTCGTGACCGATTTTTTCCCACCGGGCCTCGGCGGTGGTGGGGCGGGAGTCTTATCGCCGACATGGCCGACGAGATGGGTCGGCGATTCGACGGAACCAACGAGAGAGAAATCCTCGAGTGGCATCGCACTACCTACGGCAACTTCGTGACCCCCCAAGCAGAAAACTTCCTGATCGGCGTGCTGTCTGAGGCGGAGAACCGCACGATCGCCGCGGGCCTGCGCGATGTCGTGATGGACTACTTCGTAGACGCCGTGGATCGCAACGGCACGACAGAGTTGATATTGCGCAGTGGGGCGACCAAACCCGTCCAACCGGGCAGCTGGATCGTGAACTGCACGGGATACCTGGGCCTCGACGGCAATCGTCACCCGTACGAGCCGTACGTTTCCGACAGTGGCGCGGTGGTGTCGATCCAGCCTCGGTCATCCACGCTGCACCTGCCGGCTTTCCAGGGGTACTTCCTCGCCCATCTGCTGTTCTTGGGCAAGTTGAGGGACATCCCGCTGTACGAACTCGATCTGCAGGAGCTGCGGGAGAAGCCGAACGTGGTGATGCCGTACGCGCTCTTTGCGCTGGTCCAGCACAACCTGAGCCTGATCTACGACAACGTGCCGCGCCGGGTGTTCAGCGAGAACGGACTGGACTTCGACAAGTGGTACCCGCTGCCGCGCCGGCTGCCGAGCATGGCCAAGTTCGTGCTGACGCATCGCCGCACCCGGGAGCGGGCGCGACGTGTCCTCGATACCGTGAGGGAACGGTTCGATGTTCGTTGCGGACCGCTCAGCGAATCGCCAGCCCCACAGCCGTCAGCGTCGTCGTGAGTTCGATCGCCGCACCCAGAACGTCCCCGGTGATTCCGCCGAACCGGCGCACGCAGTGCGCGACGACCACTGCCGTCACCGCTAGCGCGAGAAGGACGACGACGGGTCCCTGCCACAGCCGGGGGGCGGCCAGCGC
>JBAPQQ010000326.1:0-8701 GCA_049280695.1 Mycobacterium sp. | reverse complement strand
CTGCTGGGGTTCCGCGCCTCGGTTTCCTCGCCGGAGACTCTGCCACCCGGCGACTCGGTGCGGGTGGCGGCGGCCGCAGCCGCCGAAGGGTTCGAGCCTGGTGTGCTCGCGCCCACCGAGATCGTCGTCGAACAATCGGGAATCACCGGCGACCGCGGCGCGCTGGTCACCCTGCAGCGCGAACTGGAGGCGCAGCCGGGTGTCGCGTTGGTGCTCGGCCCGCAGCAGCAGCCTCTGGAATTCAAGGACCGCAAGATCGGGCTCTTCTTGTCTCCCGGCGGCAACGCCGTGCGCTACCTGGTGGCGTTCTCGCACGATCCGCTGAGCGCGCCCGGTCTGGAAGACCTCAACAACCTGAAGAACGCGGTGCCGGCACTTCTCCAGCATTCCGGGCTTGGCGACGCACGGGTGCAGTTCTCTGGCGCGTCGTCGCTGGGCGCGGAATTCGTCAGCACGGCCAGAGCCGATCTCATTCGCGTTGCGGTCGCGGTCGCGGCCGTCAACCTGGTGCTGCTGATGCTCTTTCTGCGGGCGGTGGTGGCCCCGATCTACTTGCTGGCGTGCAGTTTTCTGTCGGTCGGCGCGGCGCTCGGCCTGACCACGCTCGTGTTTCAGGGGGCGCTCGGCCAGCAGGGCCTCATCTTCTATGCGCCGTTTGCCGCCGGCGTGCTGCTGGTGTCGCTCGGCTCGGACTACAACATCTTCACCGTCGGCCGCATCTGGGACGAAACTCGTTCCCTACCGTTGCGGGAAGCGCTGGTCGCAGCGGTTCCGCGGTCCGCGCGTCCGGTCAATGTCGCAGCGTTCGCGCTGGCCGCGAGTTTCGCGTGCGTCGCGCTGGTTCCGGTCGCGCCGTTCCGCGAATTGGCGTTCGCCGTGGCCGCGGGTGTGCTGGTGGACGCCTTCCTGGTGCGATCACTGCTCGTGCCTGCCCTCATTGTGTTGTTCGGCAAGTTCAGTGGATGGCCGGGCCGGCGGTTGGCCGCGGCGGCTGAACTTCGACACGGCGGCGCTGATTGACGGGCGCGAATCGGGGAACTTCGATGAAGCGGCACGGCCGGAAAGCCGCTCAGGACCGACAGATGGGCGACAAGTGGATCAACAGCAGGATCTGCAGCACATGTCCGACCCCGGACAGGGTGAAAGCCTTCGAACGGTCCTGATCGCTCTCGCGGCGAACGCGGTGATAGCCGTCGCCAAGACGGCTGCCAGCATGTTGTCCGGATCGGCCTCGATGCTGGCCGAGGCGGCCCACTCCTGGGCGGACACCGGCAACCAGGTGTTGCTGTTGATCGCGGACCGGCGCAGCAGCCGACCCGCCGACGCCAGCCATCCCATGGGTTACGGACGCGAGGCCTATGTGTGGTCGCTGCTGGCTGCGGTCGGCCTGTTCACCGTGGGGGCCTCGGTGTCCATCTGGCACGGGGTGACCGAGATCCTGCACGGCGCCGAGTCCGAGGAGGCCGGCTACTGGTTGTCCTACATCGTGCTGTCGATCGCGTTGGCGATGGAGGGCTTCTCGCTGGTGCGGGCCGCACGCCAGCTGCGCCGCGAGGCACACCGGTACGACCGCGACCTTCTCGAGCACGTGTTGGCGACGTCCGACCCCACCACGCGAGCGGTGTTCGCCGAGGACAGCGCTGCTGTGATCGGAATCGTCATCGCGTTCGCCGGGATCGGGCTGCATGAACTGACCGGCAATGCGGTGTGGGACGGCATTGGCTCCATTCTCGTCGGTGTGCTGCTGGCCGTGGTGGCCATAGTCCTCATCGACCGCAATCGCCGATTCCTGACCGGCGAGCCGGGGTCCGACGAGCTGCGCGATGCCGTGGCCGCGCGCATTTCGCGGTTGCCCGATGTCGCCGACGTACGGTACTTGCGCCTGGTGTTCATCGGGCCGAAGCGACTCTTCGTGGTGGCCAGCGTCGACGTAGTCGGTGACCATGCCGAGTCGGATGTGGCGCGCACTCTGCGGCGCCTCGAACGGGAACTCGAGTCTGACCCGAACATCGCCGATGCGGTGTTGACCATCTCCGCCCGGGACGACGGCGACGTCGAGGTGCGCAGTGACAGCTGAGGACAGCGGAGGGCACGACCCCGACGGAGGGGCTGAGCCCGACTACAGGTTCACGCTGGCCAACGAGCGCACTTTCCTGGCGTGGCAACGCACGTCGCTAGGCCTGTTGGCGGCGGCGGTCGCGATCGTCCAATTCGTGCCGCAGTTCGGCGTTCCGGGAGCCCGGCACCTCGTCGGGGCTTTCCTCACCGCCCTTGCCATGCTCAGCGCCGGTCTGGGGCTGCGCCGCTGGCGGCAGGTCGACCAGGCGATGCGCCGCGGCCAGCCGCTGCCCCGGCACCGCGCACCGGTGGTCCTCGGGTTGGGGCTGGTTCTACTGGGTGCGTTGATCTTGGGGGTCGTGGTGATCAACGCGGTGATTCAGTGACCGAGCCGGCACCCGCGGGCCTGCCCGCCGAGCGGACGGCGCTGGCGTGGAGCCGCACGTCGCTGGCCGTCCTGGTCAATGGGGTCCTGTTGGTGATAAAGCAGCCGCACCACGACGACGGACCGCTGCGGCCCGCCGCGGCCGCGCTGGCGGCGGTCATCGCGATCGCCGTCTATCTGGTCGGCATCCGCCGGCAACGAGCCCTTGCCCTGCCCGAACACGTCACCGCACGCGCGCAGGTGCAGTGGATCGGGGTTGCGGTGATGGTGCTCATCACCGCAACGGCACTCGGCCTTTTTCTGTGACGCCCGGTTAGAAGTCGAAACCGCCGAAGTCGCCGCCGCCGGCGTCCTGACCGTCCCAACCGCCGGTGTCCTGTCCGGCGTCGGAACCGTTCTCGAAATGTGCGGCGTCGTAGCCGACGCCGTGCATGCCGGAGAACATCGCGTCGAACAGCAGCACGGACCCCAGCCCCCACGCGCCGGCAACCAGCGCCGTCTTCCACCACGGCTCGGAGTACCAGCCGGCCGGCACCGGCCGGCCGGCTACGCGTCCGCCGGGGAAATAGTTCGGAGTGCGGGGCGACGGCGTCGGCGACGCCTCGATCTCGCGGCCTTCGAACTGGACGCGCCGATCCTCGGTGACCACGCCGGCGCCGCGCTGACCGCTGATGGTCTCGAGTTCCGGCCCGGGGTCCATGCTCATCGCCTGCCGCGCTGCGCGCACATAGTAGAGGCCTTCGAGGGCGCTTTCCTTGGCCAACTGGGCTTGGCGGCTCGTCGTCGCCTGGTCGATCTGCGACCCCGCCGCGGTGTAGCGCTCCGACGCGTCGGCCAGCGCCTGCTTGGCGGCGTTGTCGGTGCCGGTGAGGCCCAGCACCTGACCGCCGAGCCGTTCGATCACGCGGCGGGCGTCAGCCTTCGCGTCGGCCAGCGAGGCCGCGGTCCGATTGCGCGACGCGCGCGACGAAGTCACCACCGCCAAAGCGGTCGCCGCGACGACCAACACGAGGATCACCAGCAGCGCCGCGTTCATGCGACCACACTACCGACGCCGGCTTGCTGCGGAGTCAGCTCCGGACACGGCTCCCGGCGCCAGCCGTTCCCATGCACCGCGTCAACGGGCGATCGTGCGGATGAGCTCGGCGGTTCGGTGAGGGTGTTCGATCATGATGAGATGCCCTGAGGGAGCGACAGTTACGTGCTCTGCACCGAGGACCCCGGCCAGCCGGACCTGCTCGGTGCGCCAGCGGTGTGTGCGCCAACCGGTGTGGGCTGTCACCACCATGCGCCGCACCGGCGGCAGCGGACAGGTTTCCCGCAGTCCGCACAGCTCGGCAGTGAGCTGGGGGTAGGCGGCGTATTCACGCAGCAGCGCCGCCGGAAAGCCCGAGCCGGTGGCGGCGCGTCGGATTTCGGCCCGCATCTGTGCGTCGAGTCCACCGGGGCGTCGGCGATGCAGGAGCGTCAGGGCAGCGCGGCCCAGTGGAGCCTGCAGTCGCAGCAAGTCCACTAGCGTCGCGGCGGCGTCCGCGGCGGCGAGCTTGGCCGGCAGCGGCAGTGTGAGCCGCCTTTGGTGGTCGGAGGCGATGCTGGAATCGAGAAGCACCAACGCCCGGGTGCGGTGCGGGTACAGGCGCGCAAACCCTTCGGCGTACAAGCCGCCGAGCGAATGCCCAACGACCACAACCTGATCCGGCCGCTGCACTGCATCGAGGACGGCCGATATCCGGCCGGCCTCCCCTCGGACGGTGGGACGGCCGTGTCGGTCTGATGCGCGGGCGAGCGGCGTGCCGGGCCGGTCGAATCGCACGACGGTGTGATCCTTCGCCAGGTTCGCGGCGGTGTCGTTCCAGTGCAGCCGGCGCCCGCCGAGCCCGCTGCACAACACGACGATTGGACCGCCGTTCCCGTCGACGAGGATCTGCGCCCGGTACCCGTCGACGTCGACGTCGCGGTCGCTCACGACGTGGTGTGCGTGGGTGCACGAGCCGTGTGCAGCCCGACACAAATCAGCCAGCACGCTGTCGCGATCAGGAAGGACCGCTGCGAGATCCCAACCAGGCCGGAATGGTCTGCGCTGTCGACCGAGACCGCAATGCCCATCCATACCGCCGTCGCGATCAGTGTCGCCGACACGAGCCACCCGAAGCGCAGGACGCGCACGGGCGCCTGGTCGATGTGATCGGCGGCGGAAAAAGCAAGCATCGAGAAGATCGCAGCGACACAAGCGGTCGCACTGCTGAGCAGGTGCAACTGGTCACCTAGCGGCACCGCACCCGAAGCCTCGTTGGCCGCGCACGCGGGTTCCGAGTGCGGCGCGCACACCATGTTCCACACGGTGCTGTCCAGGCCGGTCGCGAGGGCGAAGACACCGACTATGGACCACCCCATCGTGCTCCAGCGATTGCCCCGTACGCCGGTGATGGCGGCAGCCGCCGCGACGCCGACGACGACTGCGGTGGCCCGATCGCCCCAGCGGAACCATGCCCCATACGGTTGGTCCAACGCCGCGAGTTCGCTGATGAACAGATCCGGGTCCGCGGTTCGCCGCAGGACGATCTCCAGCAGCCAGTTGGAGTAGAGCACCGCACCGGCGAACATGCCGGCGATGGCGACCCGGCGCAGGGCCTGCGACACCGATCGCTGTTCGCCGGTGGAATCGGCGACGGCGTCCGAGCGCATTGGTGCAGTGACCATCGCCGGCGAGGTGATCGGGGAAGAGCCGTCGGATTGCCTGCGATCGCGCCGGCGTGCAGCGAAGCTAACCAGATCGGTGGCCAGGAGCATCGAGAGGTGTTGATGCACAACACTTCTCACAGGCGGGCCTTCCGTCCCGGGCGCAAGCGCTCGAGGCGCCACCACGCGACGATCAGGAACGTCAGTCCGAGTCCGACCAGCATGCCCATGTCCGTCAGCCACCTGCCTGCGGTGCGGTTCCAGAGCGAGTCGGGTGGCTCGCCGGGCACGGGCGGTTGCAGATTGTTCAAGTCGATGGTGGAGGCGGCGGCGGAAAGCCCCCAGCGTGACGGCGCCAGCCAGGAGAGCTGCTCCAGCCCGATCGTCCCGGGAAGAGCGACGAGCCCACCGCAGAGGATGACCTGGGCCAGTGCAAGCAACACCAGCAGCGGCATCGTCTTCTCCGATGTGCCGACCATCGCGGAGACGAGCAGGCCCAGTGCCATGGATGCGATGGCGAGGCCCGCCGTCGCCACGATGATCTCCAACAGCGGCGGCATCAATGCTCCGTGCGCCGGCATTTTGCGGCCCGCCAAGCCGATGACGGCCAACAGCATGGCCTGTAGGCCTGTGATCAGGCTGAGGATGAGGGTCTTCGAGAACAGGTAGATGCCCCCCGACAGGCCCGCCGCGCGCTCGCGCCGGTAAATCGCCCGCTCCTTGACCAGCTCGCGAACGGCGCTGGCCATTCCCACGAAGACGGCGCTGATCACGAGAATGAGCAAAATTCCGATGGCGTCGGCGTTCTCGTGCGGCGGGCCGGCCAAACCCTGCTCGGACGGCCACGCGCGGATCATCCCGCCCAAGACCAACGGCAGGATGGCGAGCACGGCCAGGTAACTGCGCTCAGACGCGATGACGGCCAGGTAGCGACGACACAGTGTGCTCAGCTGGGCCAGGCGGCCCTGTTGCCGCGGCGGCTGGGCCGGCGGAGGCACGTGACGCTGTTCAGCCGCAGGCTTGTTGTCGTGATCCACGTCCGCGGCGACATATCGGGTGTACATCGCTGAGGACCGGAAATCCGATGCCCAGTCGCGGTCCGGCTCGCGGTCGAAAGCCTGGAAGACCTCGGCCCAACTCGACTTGCCGAAGAACGTCAGGCCCTCGTCGGGCGGCCCGTAGAACGCGATCTGGCCGCCCGGCACGAGGACGAGCAGCCGGTCGCAGGTGTCGAGGTTGGCCACGCTGTGCGTGACGACCACGATGGTGCGGCCTTCGTGCGCGAGATCACGCATCATCTCCATGACCGACTTGTCCAGTCCCGGGTCCAGGCCGGAGGTGGGCTCGTCCAGGAAGAGCAGCGACGGCTTGGTGAGGAGCTCCAGGGCCACGCTCACGCGCTTGCGCTGGCCACCGGATAGCTTGTCGATGCGCGTCTCGGCGTGCCGGGTCAGACCCAGCTCCTCCAGCACCTCGTCCACCCGCCGGTCGCGTTCAGCCGGGACAGTGTCACCGGGGAACCGCAGCTCCGCCGCGTAGCGCAGGGCACGCCGTGTCGGCAGCTGAGTGTGCAGGATGTCCTCCTGCGGGACCAGTCCGATCCGGTGCCTGAGTTCCGGGTAGTTGGTGTAGAGGTCGCGATGGTCGTACAGCACGCTGCCTTCGGTCGCGGGCTGGGTGCCGGTGATAGCGCCGAGCAGAGTGGACTTGCCCGCCCCGCTCGGTCCGATGACACCCACGAGGCACCGCTCGGGAACCGGGAAGCTGACTTTGTCGAGAAGGACCTTGCCCTTCGACGTTCGCACCGTCAGGTCTTGCGCGGTCAGACAGACGTCTCCGGTGTCGGCGAATTCCCGGAGTTCATTTCCGACAAGACGAAAAGTCGTGCGCCCGATGCCGACGATGTCGCTGCCTTCCAGAATCGCGCTGGTGACGCGTCGACCATTCACGAATGTGCCGTTGTGCCCGCCGAGATCGACGATCTCGTGGCGTCCGTCGTCCCTCTCGCGGAGTTCGGCGTGCTGCCGGGAAACGATCAGATCGGGCACGACGATGTCGTTCTCGGGCGCGCGGCCGATCCGCAGGCGCCGGGTTTGCAGCTTGCGGATCGTGGTCGGCTCGCGGTAGGCGGGGGCATGCCGATTCATCGCGGGCGGTGCCGAGCAGTCCAGCCGGGCCCCGCTGTCCGGGTCGCCCAACCGCAACCGGATCTCGCCTTCGATGTTCACCCGACGGACACGCCGGGCACCGACGAACGTGCCGTTGGAGCTGTCGAGGTCCTCGAAGACCCAGACGCCGCGCCGGTCGGCGCGAAGCACGCCATGCCGCCAGGACACCCGGCTGTCGGCGATCGGGACATCGGCCGCCGGATCACGCCCGACCCGATACGACCAGTTGGGGTGGAGCGTGCGGACCGCCCCCTCGGTCCGCACAACGAGTGCCGCCGGAGTGATTGAACCGACGGAGCCGTCGGGCGCCATGCCCGCAGTGTAAAGCGTTACCGCGCGCTATGAATCACTTCGGCGCAGACTTCGCGTAGGGCGCCGGCGTCCTACGACGAAGTGTTCCGCGTGCGGTTGGAGCAGATTCATTTCGGAGCGATCGTTTGCGATCGCGGCGGCAGGGACGCAGAGACGCTGTGCCCGTGGGGGTTTCAGTTGGCGACCCCGCGGAAGAGGGCAAAAGCGCTGATGCTCAACATATTTCGGTGACTGTCCCCTCGGGGGCATAGCACCGGCGTTCTGGCGCTCCGGATCTAGAAGGCTCAGAGGCTCGAGAAGCAGGTATCCTCGCCGCCCGTCGGGATGTCCGAGTTTCTCGCCGAGAGGTGCACCTGCACGCCGTCGCTCGTCACCTGTACCGAGTCGGCGCGGACGTTCAGCGCGTTGTCGTTGAGGTCTTTGGTGGCGTCGTCGAGCTCTTGCTGCGCGCTGTCTTTCGGCAGCGAGAATCCGACGAGTTCGATTCCGTCCTCCGGAATTATCAGGCGAAGATTCCCGTTCTCGAGCTTCGGTTCGACCACCACGCTGGAGCCCAGCGTTCCTTCCAAAGTGACCTTGCCCGCAGCAGGGTCGGTCTTGACGCCCTCCACGAGAAAGTCCGCGATTCCAAGGTTGTCTTGAATGGTCTGCAGAATCCCGTCCGATGTCCATGTGACCGTCGCGTCGATCGACCCGATGGTGCCTTCTCTGTTCGCATTTGCGTCGAGGCGGACGTCATCGATGCGGATGTCCGCCTTCAGACCCTTCACACTTCCTATGTGATCGCCGTCTGTGGTGACCCTGATGCTGCTGTAATGCTTGGTCATGTACTGCCATAGCACCGGCGGCGATGAGCTGAACGACACGTCCACGTGCGGCAGGTTGTCCTCGGTCTGCTCCTGATCATTCTTCGTCTCGCATGCCGCCGCCGTCTTCAGCACGTCGTTGGCCGCATGGCGGGCGTAAAGCTCGGCGCCGAACAATCCGGCTGCGAGCACCGCCAACACGACGACGAGGATCATCACTAACGAGATCGGATCGCGCCAGCGGGGGCGGCGTTTGGGTTCCGGTGCGGGCGCTGCCGGCGTCGGCGCAGAGC
>JBAPQQ010000325.1:0-3650 GCA_049280695.1 Mycobacterium sp. | reverse complement strand
CGGTGGCGGCCGCCGCGGTGGGCGCGGTACGCCGGCTGTCGGCGAGGGCCGCCTGCAGCCTCACCGCCGCGATCGTGGCCGCAGTGAGCATCGGCTATGCCTGGCACTACCTTCCCCGCCATGAGTTCCTGCTCGGGCAGAAGTACGACTCGGTCATGATCGACCACAAGGACCTCGAGGCGATGGCGTATCTGGCGACGCTGCCGGACGCACGCGACACGTTGATCGGCGACGCGAACACCGACGGGACCGCGTGGATGTATGCGGCGGCCGGGCTTCATCCCCTGTGGACGCACTACGACTACCCCGTGCAGCAAGGGCCCGGCTACCACCGGTACATCCTGTGGGCGTACGCCGACGACGCGGACACCGACCCGCGGGTAGCCGAGGCGGTGCGCGCGCTGGATGTGCGCTACGTGATGACGAGCACGCCGGTGGTCCGCGAATTCGTGATGCCGGACGGCCTTGCGGCGCTGGACAAGTCACGCTCGTGGGCCAAAATCTACGACAACGGCGAGGCTCGGATATACGAGTGGCGGGGCGGCGGCTGAGAGGCTATTCGTGCCGACGGACTACTGTCGACCAGGGCTGCCGGCCGGATTCCGGCTATCGGCTGAGGAGAAGAGGTGACGACGATGAGCATGAGCACCGACGACGACGACATCGAGATCATCAACGGTCGGTCCGACGATAGCGACCAGCAGGACGACGACTCCGACGGGCGCTCGGTGACCGATCTGGTCGAGCAGCCTGCGAAGGTGATGCGGATCGGGACGATGATCAAGCAGCTGCTGGAGGAGGTGCGGGCCGCCCCGCTCGACGAGGCGAGCCGCAACCGGCTGCGCGCGATCCACGCGACCAGCATTCGCGAGCTCGAGGACGGGCTGGCGCCGGAGCTCCGGGAAGAGCTGGAGCGGTTGACGCTGCCTTTCGGCGAGAACGCCACGCCGTCGGACGCCGAGTTGCGGATCGCGCAGGCACAGCTGGTCGGCTGGCTCGAAGGCCTGTTCCACGGCATCCAGACCGCGTTGTTCGCCCAGCAGATGGCTGCCCGCACGCAACTCGAGCACATGCGCCAGGGCGCGCTGCCGCCGGGCATCGCGATGCCGGGGCAGCAGCCCGGCGGGGGCCACGGCACGGGCCAGTACCTGTAAGCCGAGGCCCGGTGTCCCTGACCGATTCGACCGCGCCGCCCGCGCACGACGTCAGCATCCGGACGCAGGGCGCCTGGGTGGAGTTCCCGATCTTCGACGCGAAGTCGCGGTCGCTGAAGAAGACCTTCCTCGGCAAGGCCGGCGGCACGATCGGGCGCAACACGTCCAACGTGCTCGTCATCGAGGCGCTGCGCGACATCACGCTTTCGCTGGACACCGGAGACCGGGTGGGCCTGGTCGGGCACAACGGCGCAGGAAAATCGACGCTGCTGCGCCTGCTGTCCGGCATCTACGAGCCGACTCGGGGCAAGGCCGTCGTAAAAGGCCGTGTCGCACCGATTTTCGACCTGGGCGTCGGCATGGACCCGGAGATCTCGGGATACGAGAACATCATCATCCGCGGCCTGTTCCTCGGCGAGACCCGCAAGAAGATGCTGTCCAAAGTCGACGAGATCGCCGAGTTCACCGAGCTCGGCGAATACCTGTCGATGCCGCTGCGCACCTACTCCACCGGCATGCGGGTGCGCTTGGCGATGGGCGTGGTGACCAGCATCGACCCCGAGATCCTGCTGCTCGACGAGGGCATCGGTGCGGTGGACGCCGAGTTTTTGAAGAAGGCGCAGGTTCGGTTGGCCAAACTCGTCGAGCGATCCGGCATCCTGGTGTTCGCCAGCCACTCGACCGAATTTCTTGCCCGGCTGTGCAAGACGGCGATGTGGATCGACCACGGCTCGGTCAAGATGATGGGCGGCATCGAGGACGTGGTACGCGCATACGAGGGTGAGGACGCCGCGCGGCACGTACGGGAAGTGCTGGCTGAAAACGGATGACGGACATGCTGTGCGCTGTCGTGGTGACCCACCGGCGTCCCGACGAACTGGCGAAGTCGCTGGATGCGCTTGCCGCGCAGACGCGTCCGGTCGATCACCTGATCGTCGTCGACAACGACAACAGCGAGCGGGTGCGTGATCTCGTCGCCGGCCAGCCCATGCCGAGCACCTACCTCGGCTCGCACCGGAACCTCGGCGGCGCCGGCGGATTCGCGCTCGGCATGCTGCACGCGCTGGCATTGGGAGCGCAGTGGATATGGTGCGCCGACGACGACGGCCGCCCGCAGGACCGTGACGTGCTGTCGACGCTCTTGGCGTGCGCCGAGCGATACCAGCTGGCCGAGGTGTCGCCGATGGTGTGCGACCTGGACAACCCTGCGCGCCTTGCCTTTCCGCTGCGTCAGGGCCTGGTATGGCGGCGATACGTCAGCGAACTGCGGGACGGGCGGGACTTCCTGCCCGGCATCGCGTCGCTGTTCAACGGCGCGCTGTTCCGCGCGGCCACGCTGGAGGCGGTCGGCGTACCCGACCTGAGGCTGTTCGTCCGCGGTGACGAGGTGGAAATCCACCGTCGGCTGGTGCGCAGCGGCCTGTCGTTCGGAACGTGCGTTGACACAATCTATTTGCACCCGCACGGCGCCGACGAGTTCAAGCCGATCCTGGGCGGCCGCATGCACACCCAGTACCCTGACGATCCGGCGAAGCGGTTCTTCACGTACCGCAACCGGGGCTACCTCCTTTCGCAGCGCGGGTTGCGCCGGCTGCTGCCGCAGGAGTGGCTGCGGTTCGGCTGGTACTTCCTGGTGAACCGCCGCGATCCGGCCGGGTTTGCCGAATGGCGGCGGTTGCGCCGACTCGGCAAGGCGGAAAGGTTCGGCAGGCCGTGACAACGACGACGACCACCGACGACGCCGTCGACTCCAAGACATTCCGCCGCGCGTTCGGCGACCTGGCCGACGGACTGGCGCGTCGCCAGCTGTGGCTGCACCTGGGCTGGCAGGACATCAAGCAGCGCTACCGGCGTTCGGTGCTGGGACCCATCTGGATCACCATCGCCACCGGAACGACGGCGGTCGCGATGGGCGGGCTGTATTCCAAGCTGTTCGGCCTGGAGCTGTCCGAGCATCTGCCCTACGTCACGCTGGGGCTGATCATCTGGGGGCTGATGAGCGCGTCGATTCTCGAGGGCGCCGAAGTGTTCGTCGCCAACGAGGGACTGATCAAGCAGCTGCCGACTCCGCTGTCGGTGCACGTCTATCGGATGGTGTGGCGGCAGGCGATCCTGTTCGCGCACAACATCGTGATCTACGTGATCATCGCGGTCATCTACCCGAAGCCGTGGCGGTGGACCGACCTGTCAGTCGTTCCCGCGCTGGTGCTGATTGCGCTGAACTGCGTGTGGGTGTCGTTCGTGTTCGGCATCGTCGGCACCCGGTTTCGTGACATCGGTCCGCTGCTGAACAGTGTCGTACAACTGCTGTTCTTCATGACGCCGATCATCTGGACCGACCAGACACTGCAGGCGCAAGGCGCCGAGCAGTGGCGTTGGGTGGTCGAATTGAACCCGCTGTATCACTACCTGGACATCGTGCGGGCGCCGCTGCTCGGCGCCGACCAGCAGTGGCGGCACTGGGCGGTGGTGCTGGTGCTGACCGTGATCGGGTGG
>JBAPQQ010000324.1:0-2361 GCA_049280695.1 Mycobacterium sp. | reverse complement strand
GCCCATGGATCGAGTGCACCGAACGGGGCGTCGGTGCTGCCGGCCACCGGAATTCGCGCGCGGACAAGGGACGCGACGCGCCACAGCTGCGCATGCTCGTCGGCCGGGACGTCGATCAGGTACTGCTCCCCGCGTTCGGCGACGAAATTCGGCTGGGTTACTACCGTCACCCCGACAGCGGCCAACTCGTCCACCTCCGGCACCATCGCCGCGTGCTCGATCCGGTCCGACGGATGCGCTCCGGCAGCGCGCAGCGCCGCGATGGCAACAACGAGTTGCGCGGCGGTGACGCAATGGATTGCGACCGGCACGTCGGCGGCGTGGCGCTGCGCAATCCATTCGGTGAGCCCGTCAAGGTCGAGATCGTCGTCATGAAGGATCTTCTTACCCGGCGACAAGCACCGCACACGTTGCGGGAACGCTGCTGCAAGACAGGCGATCTCGTCTGATAGCAAGTCCGGCGTTGCGTCGGTGACGCCGGTGACCCCGTACTCTGCAAGCTGCCGGCCCAGCGCCGGGAGGTCGGGTTGGCGGCGCGGCACCGCCTCGGTCAGCTGACGGTCGTCGCTGCGAATTCGCCCGTCCGCGTGGTCGGGGTGGCCGATGCGGGTCAGTGCCGCCGAATTGAGTGTCCACATGGCGCCGCTGCGATGTTGGATCCGCATCGGTGTGTGCGGCTGCAGCGCGTCGAGCCGTCCACGGTCGAGTTCTCCCGCAACGGATTCGTGATAGCCGACCGCACGTATCCAGCCGTCGCCGCTGGGCTCGGCGGCGGCGACGACCCGTCGGAACTGCGTTTCGGTGTGCACGGCGGGCGGACCGACAACGACCGATCCGAGCGCTGCGGCCGTCGCCCGCAGGTGCAAGTGATGGTCGTGCAGACCGGGAATGACGGTGCCGAGCCGTGCGCCGAGGACGGTCTCGTCGGCTTGTGGTGCGAGAACGGGCGCCACGTCGACGATCTGCTCGGCGACGCGGATGTCGGCGACGCGCCCGTCGAGAAGGGTGGCGCGTCGAATCAGCATGCGACGAGCCGCGACTCGATCATTTCGCGGACGCGGGCGTTGTCAGCGCCCACTTCGTGGGCGTGTGCGGTGACGACCGGTGGCCGGTACCCGCAGCAGGTGACGTCGTCGGCCGGCAACGCGGCGTAGACGGCCGCAACCGCACCCATCGACATGTCGACGACGACCCCCCCGCCGGCCGCCAACGCATCGAGCACCGCCGCGGTGGCCGCCAGCCCGCTCAGTGGGTCGGCGATCGCGTCACCGCAGAAGAGCGGGCCGTCGTCTTCCGACGTCACGAGTCCGCCGGCCACGGCCGCGTCGTCGCCGAACGCGACACGTTCCGGGTAGGCGGACCCATATCCGCTCAGACGCAACCAGATTCGGCCCGGGCGCGCCGGAACTTGCTCGGCGGCCAGTCCTCGTCGCGCCAGCGCGGACGGACGGGACCCCTCGATCACCACGTCGGCCGCCTGCAGTAGCCGTCGGAAATCACCCGAATAGCAGAGCTTTTCAGCGTTCAACCAGTCGAAGAAGCCGCGATGGCCGCTACGGGTGCCGTCAGGACGATTCGGTGTTTCGAGCTTGACGACGGTCGCGCCGGCTGCGGCGAGCAGCCGTCCGCACAGGGGTCCGGCCCACATCGACGAGAGGTCGGCGACCAGGAGATCAGTGATCGGCCGTGACGCCGGCGCGTTGTGCGGCTCGACCTTCGGTTCACTGACGGGGATTTCGCCGAGCACCGCGGCGGGCATGTCCAGTAGCCGGGCCCGCGCCACGAGCTCGGCTGCCGGACGCGCGGCGACGCCGGCGGCGAGGCACCCCCACGGGTCGTCGCCCAGGCCGGACGACTCGAGCAGCGCCGGTAACGCTTCGTAGTCTTCGGGACGGCTGAGGGTGAACGCACACCAGCCGTCTGCGGCCGCTAGCAGTCTGCTTGCCCCGCCCGCAGAGATGCGGCCCGGCGCCGGGAGCCCCAGCAGGGCTGCCCGGCCGGTGATGATCTCGTCGGCGTCGACGCGGACGGCGCGGCCGCCCAGCTCCCTGATGCGGCGCTCGATTGCCGCCGCGACCTGCCAAGCGTGCGACAACACGCTGGAGGGAAGATCGACCGACCCCATGGCTTCATTGTGTGACCACGTCGACCAAGCCCCACACCAGGGCGGTCGAAGCGGTCACCGACTTTCCTGACAGCACCAGATACGCGGTGCGCCACCGCCCGATTCGGCGGGTGATGCTCACCGTGCCGCCGGCCCCCGGGATCAAACCGAGTGCAAGCTCGGGCAGGCCGAACTGGGACTGCGGATCGGCTTCGACCCGTCCGCAGAATGCGGCCATCTCCAGTCCGCTGCCGAGG
>JBAPQQ010000323.1:0-14097 GCA_049280695.1 Mycobacterium sp. | reverse complement strand
CAGCAGGAGTTGGTGAGACGCCACCAGCAGCAAGCGGCCGCGCTCGGCGAGCAGGTGCGGACGCTCTCCTACGAGTGACCCCACGCTTCCCGCGAACGGCCGCTTCGTGCCGGTGACACGCCGCCCTGACTGGCGCTGAGCGCACGCTCGCGCGCGGCCTCGGGTGAACGGCCGGCATCGCCGAGATGGCCCGCTGGCGGCAAATATATCGGCGCGATACGATGGCGCGAGGTGTTGATGCGTCGGTTTGTGCTCTTCGCGCAAGCGGCTCGTCGTCGTAGCGGCCCAAGCTAAGGAGGTGACTCGGTGCTGGAGCTCGCCATCCTGGGACTTCTGCTCGAGTCGCCGATGCACGGCTACGAACTTCGGAAACGCCTGACGGGTTTACTCGGCGCTTTCCGGGCGTTCTCCTACGGTTCGCTTTATCCGGCGCTGCGCCGGATGCAGCTCGACGGGCTGATCGCCGAGAACGCGGCACCTGCCGGTGCTCCCGTGAGGCGGGCCCGCCGGGTGTACCAACTGACCGAGTCGGGCCGGCAGCGGTTCACCGAGCTGGTCGCCGACACCGGCCCGCAGAATTACACCGACGACGGCTTCGGGGTTCATCTGGCCTTTTTCAACCGCACTCCTGCCGAGGCGCGGATGAGGATCCTCGAGGGTCGCCGTCGTCAGGTCGAGGAACGGCGGGAAGGTCTGCGTGAAGCCGTCGCGCGGGCCAGCAACTCGCTTGACCGCTACACCCGCCAGCTGCACCAGCTGGGCCTCGAGTCCAGCGAGCGTGAAGTCAAATGGCTCAACGAATTGATCGCGGCAGAACGCGTTGCACAGGGGCATGCCGAGTAGGTGCTCTCGGCAGGTAACACGTATCCAGATTTGCAGATGTGGCAGAAGTAAGGAGATCCGCACATGAGTGGCAAGAAGACCCCGGGTCCGGAGGTGCGCGTCGCGATAGTCGGCGTTGGTAACTGCGCTTCCTCGCTGGTACAGGGCGTGCAGTACTACCAGGACGCCGACGAGAACTCGACGGTTCCGGGCCTGATGCATGTGCGCTTCGGGCCCTACCACGTGCGCGACGTGAAGTTCGTCGCGGCGTTCGACGTCGACGCGAAGAAGGTGGGCTTCGACCTGTCGGAGGCGATCTTCGCGTCGGAGAACAACACCATCAAGTTCGCCGACGTGGCGCCGACCGACGTCGTGGTGCAGCGCGGGCCGACGCTGGACGGCATCGGCAAGTACTACGCCGACACCATCGACGTGTCCGACGCCGAGCCCGTCGACGTGGTCAAGGTTTTGCGCGACGCCGAGGTCGACGTGCTCGTCTCCTATCTGCCGGTCGGCTCCGACGAGGCCGACAAGTTCTACGCACAGTGCGCCATCGACGCCGGGGTGGCGTTCGTCAACGCGCTGCCGGTGTTCATCGCATCCGACCCGGTGTGGGCGCGCAAGTTCGCCGACGCGGGCGTGCCGATCGTCGGCGACGACATCAAGAGCCAGGTCGGCGCCACCATCACGCACCGCGTGCTGGCCAAACTGTTCGAGGACCGGGGCGTGCAGCTCGACCGCACCATGCAGCTCAACGTCGGCGGCAACATGGACTTCCTCAACATGCTCGAGCGGGAGCGCCTCGAGAGCAAGAAGATCTCCAAGACGCAGGCCGTCACCAGCAACCTCCAGCGCGAGTTCAAGACCAAGAACGTCCACATCGGCCCGTCCGACCACGTCGGCTGGCTCGACGACCGCAAGTGGGCCTACGTGCGGCTGGAGGGCCGGGCGTTCGGTGACGTGCCACTGAACCTGGAGTACAAGCTCGAGGTCTGGGACTCGCCGAACTCGGCCGGCGTGATCATCGACGCGGTGCGCGCGGCCAAGATCGCCAAGGACCGCGGCCTGGGCGGCCCGATCATCCCGGCGTCGGCCTACCTGATGAAGAGCCCGCCCGAGCAGATGCCCGACGACGTGGCCCGCGCCGAGCTCGAGGACTTCATCCAGAATTAGCGCGTCGTGGACGACGACGAGCTCACCGGCGCCGACGAGTTCGCGCTGCTGTCCGAGAACGCCGAGCAGGCGGGCGCCGACGCGGTGCCGCCTGTCCGGCGCGTCGAGTCGGGCCCGATCTCGGCGCTCAAGTGGGGCACCACGCCGCCCCGCGTGGTGTTCCTGCACGGCGGCGGCCAGAACGCACACACCTGGGACACCGTTGTCGTAGGTCTCGGCGAGCCGGCGCTCGCGGTCGACCTGCCTGGCCATGGCCGCTCGGCATGGCGTGAGGACGGCGACTACGGACCGGTGCGCAACGCCGAGACGCTGCTGCCGGTACTGCGGAAATGGGCTGCGCCGGCAGACCTTTTCGTCGGTATGTCGCTGGGTGGGCTGACCGCGATCAGGTTGGCCACGCGGGCTCCTGACCTTGTGCGCCGCCTCGTCCTCGTCGATGTCACCCCGTCCGCGCCGCAGCGTCACGTCGAGATGACCGACGCGCAGAAGGGCACCGTCGCACTCGTCGAAGGTCACCGCGTCTTCGAAAGCTTCGGCGCCATGGTCGACGTGACGGTGGCCGCCGCCCCGCATCGAGACCGGAAATCCCTGCGCCGCGGGGTGTTCCACAACGCCAAGCAGCTCGACGACGGCACCTGGACGTGGCGGTACGACTCGATCCGCAGCGGCGAGGGGTTCGAAGGCCTGTGGGACGACGTCCCGGCGCTGGCCACGCCCACCACATTGGTGCGCGGTGCCAACTCGGCATTCGTCAACGACGACGACGCCGCCGAATTCGCCCGCACCGCACCGGGTTTCGCCGGAGTGCACATCGTGGCCGACTCCGGGCATTCGGTGCAGAGCGACCAGCCCCACGCGCTCATCGACATCCTGCGCACGCAGCTGAGTTGATGCGCCGCACTCTGGTCGCTCTGCTGCTGGTGGTCCTCGCTGTCGCGGCCTGTACCGGCGCGCCGGCCGATCGCCGAGCGCAGATCGACGAGCTCACCTGGCGCATCCGCGCGATGCCCGGCGTGACGCAGGCTGGCAGCACGTTCAACGACAGCACTCCGCGTGGACCGTCCTATTTCGAAGTCGACGTCAACGTGGCCGTCGACATCACCCCCGATGAGCTCGTCGCAATCACGTCGGCCTACCTGGACGATCTGCAGGCGCAGGATTACAGCGGCTACGCCACCGAACTGGACGTCCGAAACGACGGGAACAGTTTCCTCCTCCACGACGTCGGGCGCCCAGTGAGCAACCAGAACCAGACGCTGGCGCAGGCGCGCAGTTGGATGGCGCTGCGGCAGCAGTTCCCCGGCAGTACGGTCGGGTTACGCGCCGCGACGAACAGCGCACCCAGTTCAGGTGACCTCCAACTCCCCGACACCGCGGACTACCAAGCGGTCGCGGCGGCGATCGGCAAAGTGGCTGCTGATTTCGGCGTGCTGGCCGGCGCCTGGACGGTGAGCGCCGGCAACCAACACCCCTCAGAGATCCGCACATCGAAGCGGCTGCCAAGCAAGCAGGAGATGGAGCTGTGGACCACGCTCAACGCCGACCAGTCGATCCCGCACGCCGACGTTTTCACGATCAACGGCCCCGTCACCGGACCGCTGTGGGTGTCGGAGAAGATTCCCACTGACGATCCCGACCTGGCGCTGCGGCTCGCCCAGCAGCACCTGCCCCTCGTGGCTCGGCTGCCCGAGCCGATCGTGTACACGGCAAGTAACCAGTACCGCGGACACATCGGCTTTCACGGCCAGGCCACCGGCCCGGTCACCGTGTCGATCGGTGGCTGCATGAAGCGCGATTACCGACCGTCGCCCGCCGAGCAGGCACTGATCGACAGGTACGAGAACTGCCGCCGCTGAGCCACCCGATACGGTTGGCCGCATGCCCTTCCCGATACGCATCGGCGTCCAGCTGCAGCCCCAGCACGCGCCGGACTACGCCGACATCCGTGACGCCGTCCGCCGTTGCGAGGACATCGGCGTCGACGTCGCCTTCAACTGGGACCACTTCTACCCCCTCTACGGCGATCCGGACGGCCCGCATTTCGAATGCTGGACGATGTTGGGCGCCTGGGCCGAGCAGACGTCGCGCATCGAGATCGGCGCGCTGGTGACCTGCAACTCGTATCGCAATCCGGAGTTGCTCGCCGACATGGCACGCACCGTAGACCACGTCAGCAACGGCCGGCTCATTCTGGGGATCGGCTCGGGCTGGAAGCGCAAGGACTACGACGAGTACGGTTACGAGTTCGGCACCGTCGGCAGCCGGCTGGACGACCTCGCCGCCGCGCTGCCTCGCATCACCGACCGGCTCGCAAAGCTGAATCCCCTACCTACGCGCCACATTCCGATCCTGATCGGCGGGCAGGGTGAGCGCAAGACGCTGCGGCTGGTCGCCGAGCACGCCGACATCTGGCACGGGTTCGTCACACGTGAGACGTATCCGCGCAAGGCCGAGATCCTGGCCGGGCACTGCACAGCGGTCGGCCGCGACCCCGACACCATCGAACGCTCGGCGGGCGTCGAAGGCCGCGGCGATGTGCTCCTGCGCAACGCGGACGCGCTGGCCGATCTGGGCGTGACGTTTCTGACGGTCGGCGCCAACGGCCCCGACTACGATCTCACCGCCGCCGACGCGCTGTGCCGGTGGCGTGACCGCCGGTCTTCCTAGGTTCCGCAATACACCTCACGCACAACACAACTCGCGCTGTAACATTCGCCGCGTGGTCGCCCCTGCGCCGGCTCGCCGCTCGCGCCGGCGACGTATCGCGACAAAGGTCGTCATCTGCCTGGCCGTCATCGCGACCTACGCTGGGTCACTGCTGGGGTATTACCTGCTGTCCGGCTCAGCCCGCCCACTACCCCCACCCGACCTCGGGACCACCGCCGACACTGTCGTCCTGGTGAATCTGATAGCGCTGCACACCGTCGACAACCGCCTCGACGTCGAGGTGGCCGTGGTGCCCAAGGACGATCTGATGGACACCCGCCTGGACGTCGTCAACACCAACATGGCCGTGCGGCTGTACCCTCCCAACCAACAAGGCGACCTGGTCTACCCGCAGGGCAAGCCGACTTCGGCGGTGTTCAAGACCACGATCGACGCGAACGGCCACCCCGATCGCTGGCCGTTCGAGTCGTACAACACCCATGAGATCAGTGCCGACGTGCTCATCGGCGACGGCGACGACCGCACGTACCTGCCGGCACGCGTGGAAGTGACAGGCTCGCTCGAGGGTTGGGACATCTCCAGCACCCGCAGCGGGGATGCCACCCAGTCTGCTCCCGATGGCGACAACGTGACGCTCACCCTCACGCGAGCGCAAGGGCCGCTCTTCATCGACCTGGGCATTTGCCTGGTGCTGATCAGCCTGCCGGTGCTGGCGCTGTATGTGGCGATCCAAATGGTCCGCGGCAAGAAGAAGTTCGTGGCGCCCTTCTCGACCTGGTACGCCGCGATGTTGTTCGCGATCGTCCCCCTTCGCAACATCCTCCCGGGCGCACCGCCGCCCGGCGCGTGGATCGACCAAGCCCTGGTGTTGTGGGTGCTGATCGCGCTCGTCGTTGCGATGGCGATGTACATCTACGCCTGGCACCGTAATTCGGATTAGCGCCTGTCAGCGGGGTTGCGAGGCGGCCCCGAAGCCGTTCTGGCGCAACAACCGTAGTCTCGGCGCACGTCGGCGCATCGAAACTACGGTGGATGACGAAACCCGGCCGATCCGCGTCAACAACCGTGGTGTCGGCGCACGCGGTCGTTTCGGGCCTACGGTTGTCGTGTGTTGACCCGGGTCGGTTCGCTGTTGGCCGCCATCCTTATCGTCATCGGGCTCGTGACGGCACCGGCCGCGGCGGGCGATCAATGCTCGCCGCCCGGTGTGCAGTCCGCCAGTTCGCTTCCCACCAACCTCGCGAAGGCCGCTAAGGGGCCGGGCGAGGACAAGTACACCACCGCCGCGGTCGAACCCTTGTCCGCCGTGAACCCGGCCGGACTCGGCCTCGGCACGCCCGGCACGCTCGTCGTCGGCACACTGTCGGATGCGCCACCCAGTGTCTGCATCAACTCCGCCGGGCAGTTCACCGGCTTCGACAACGAGTTGCTGCGCGCCGTCGCAGCCAAACTCGGGCTGGGGGTCCAGTTCGTCGGCACCGACTTCTCCGGCCTGCTGGCCCAAGTCGCGTCACGACGATTCGACGTCGGGTCCTCGTCGATCACCACCACCGCCGCGCGCCGCAAGACCGTCGGGTTCACCAACGGCTACGACTTCGGCTATTTCTCGCTGGTGGTCCCGCCGGGATCGGCGATCACCGGCTTCGACAAATTGGCGGCGGGTCAGCGCATCGGCGTGGTGCAGGGCACCGTGCAGGAGGCCTACGTCGTCGACACCCTGCATCTGGAGCCGGTGAAGTTCCCGGACTTCAACACGGTGTACGGCAGTCTCAAGACACGTCAGATCGACGCGTGGGTGGCGCCGTCACAGCAGGCGCTGGGCGCCGTCCGTCCCGGCGACCAAGCCGTGATCGTCGAAAACACCTTCAGCTTGGACAATTTCGTGGCATGGGCGGTAGCCGAGGAAAACACGCCGCTGATCGACGCGCTGAACTCGGGCCTGGACGCGATCGTCGCCGACGGCACGTGGGCGCGGCTCTATTCGGACTGGGTCCCGCGTGCTCTGCCGCCCGGCTGGAAGCCCGGCTCGAAGTCCGCGCCGCTGCCGGTGCTGCCGGACTTCGCCGCGATCGCAGCCGACCAGGCCCCTCGCGCCGGCACTGCGCCCGCGCCGAAATCCACGTTGTCCCAACTCAAAGACTCGTTCTTCGACTGGGACCTGTACAAGCAGGCGATTCCCGACCTGTTCACCACCGGACTGCCCAACACGCTGATCCTGACGGTCAGCGCCAGCGTAATCGGGGTCGTGCTCGGGATGGTCCTGGCGGTGGCCGGTATTTCCCGGGCCCGGTGGTTGCGCTGGCCGGCTCGGGTGTACGCCGACGTGTTCCGCGGCCTGCCGGAAGTGGTGATCATCTTGCTGATCGGCCTGGGGGTCGGGCCGGTGGTCGGCGGCTTGACCGGCAACAACCCCTACCCGCTCGGCATCGCTGCGCTCGGGTTGATGTCCGCAGCCTACGTCGGCGAAATCTTCCGGTCGGGAATCCAGAGCGTCGAGTCCGGGCAGATGGAGGCCGCGCGGGCGCTGGGGTTCAGCTACCGTCGATCGATGCGGTTGGTGGTTGTGCCGCAGGGCATTCGGCGGGTGCTGCCAGCGTTGGTCAACCAGTTCATCTCGCTGCTGAAGGCGTCGGCGCTGGTGTACTTCCTCGGGCTGATCGCCGGGCAGCGCGAACTCTTCCAGGTCGGCCGCGACCTCAACGCTCAGACCGGCAACCTGTCGCCGCTGGTGGCGGCCGGCTTGTTCTACCTGGCGTTGACCGTCCCGCTGACCCACTTGGTGAACTACATCGACGCGCGGCTGCGCCACGGCCGGGCGGTGGACGAGCCGGAAGATCCGTTGGCGGTCTCGCAGGAGATGGTGTAGCGGTGCCGAGCTTCGAACCGGTCGCCCTGTCCGCCAACGATATTCACCTATCGTTCGGCCAGAACGCGGTGTTGCGCGGCGTCGACATCGACGCAGCGGCGGGCAGCACCGTCGCCGTCATCGGACCGTCCGGGTCGGGCAAGTCGACGCTGCTGCGTACCCTCAACCGGCTCTACGAGCCGGACCGCGGCGACATCCTGCTCGACGGCCGCTCAGTTCTCAACGACAATCCCGACGAGCTGCGACAGCGAATCGGCATGGTGTTCCAGAACTTCAACCTGTTCCCGCACCGCAGCGTGATCGACAACGTGATGCTGGCACCGCGCAAGCTCAAGCGGTTGTCGGCCGCAGCCGCCCGCGAGTTGGCACTGGCCCAGTTGGACCGAGTTGGGTTGCGGCAGAAGGCCGAGGTCCGTCCCGCCACCCTCTCGGGCGGCCAACAGCAGCGGGTCGCCATCGCGAGGGCGCTGGCGATGGCGCCCCAGCTGATGTTTTTCGACGAAGCGACCTCGGCGCTCGACCCCGAACTTGTCAAGGGCATTCTCGCGTTGATCGCCGACCTCGGCGCCGAAGGGATGACGATGATCGTCGTCACCCATGAGATGGGATTCGCCCGCTCGGCCTCGGACACCGTCGTATTCATGGACCAGGGCCGGGTGGTGGAATCCGGCCCGCCGGAGCGAATTCTCGACGCCGCCGAAACCGAACGCCTGCAGCGGTTCTTGTCGCAGGTGCTCTGACGTTTCAGAAATTGTGCGGATTCAGTCCTGGCAGCCCCCGACAGGTTAGACTGGCGAATCATGGTGGAGACGACGGAGCCGCAGGTCACCGAGTTGGCCGAGGGGCTGCACCGGGTGCTCTCGAAGCTGGTCTCCGTGCTGCGTCGCGGTGACACCAGCCGTGTCGCCACCGGCGACCTGACGCTGGCGCAGCTGTCGATCCTGGTGACACTGATCGACCGCGGCCCGATCCGGATGACCGAACTGGCCGCCCATGAGCGGGTGCGCACACCCACCACCACCGTCGCCATCCGCCGGCTGGAGAAGCTGGGCCTGGTGAAGCGGTCCAAGGACCAATCCGATCTCCGCGCGGTCTTGGTCGACATCACGGACAAAGGGCTCGCGGTTCACCGTGAGTCACTGGCCAACCGACGTGCGGCGCTGGCCGAGATGCTGGCCGGGCTCTCCGACGACGACCGCGAAACGCTTGCCAAAGCGCTGCTGCCGCTGGAGCGGTTGGCCGGCCAGCCTGCGGGTGGCTAACCCAGCCAGTCGAGCACCGCTGCCGCGGTCCACGACTGTTGCATGCTGCCCAGCGGCTCGCCGGTGAACGGCTCGTAGTACTCGGCAAACGTGCCGTCGCTGGCCTGACGCAGCCCCTCGCGGCTGAGCGTGCGAGAGCGTTCCGCCCAGCCGCGTCGCGCGAACGCCCAGGAGAACAGCCACGTCATCACCGGCCAGACCGGACCGCGCCAATACTCCCGCGGGCGGAAGTCACGCGACACCGGCGACGTCGAGGGGATCAGCGCGTACCGCAGGTCCGGATGCCCGCAGAACCTCGGCCCCTCCAGTAACCGCAGCAACGCTCGTTCGCGCTCATGCGGCAATCCGCCGCAGAGCAGCGGCGCGAACTGCGCCACGGTCTCGGTGGCGATCCACCTCTTGGCACGCACATCGAAATCCTTTGCAGCGCCGGTTCTTTCATCTGCGGTTTGCACGACACCGGTGCGGAACCGGTCTGCCCACGAATACAGGTCGCGGACGTCGGCATGCGGACGGCTGTAATCCTCTCCGATGTTGGCCAGCACTTCGCAAGCCACCGAGAAGATCGCCGAGACGAAGGCGTCTTCGACGACGAAGCTCATCACCTTCGGCAGCAGTTCGTCGTCGTAGCGTGCGGTCTTCATCTCTTCGAGCAGCCACAGATAGCGGTCGTACTCGCTGTCGCTGGGCCGCTGCGACGGGTCCATCACGATCATGTTGTCTTTGCGCTGGTATTCGGGCACCGCTCCGGGCACCACGTTGGCGTATGCCGCGTCCCACCGCGGCGAGTTGTCCATGCCGGATTCCCAGCCGTGGTAGAGCGTGACGCGCCCGCGGCCCCCCGGGTCGCGCGCCTCGGCGAGCCATCGGTGCCAGCGGACGAGGTCGGCCCACCGCCGGTCGAGAAACGCCTCGGCGACCTGCCGGGTCGACCGTCCCCGTCTGCGGGCGTGGTCGACGATGCGCTCGACGGCGATCGCATGCACCGGCGGCTGGGTGATGCCCGACGTGTGGTGGTGTTGCGGAGCGTCGGCCGCGAGCGCCGAGCACGCCCAGCGCCCCGGTCCGG
The DNA here is from genome assembly GCA_049280695.1 of Mycobacterium sp. GTDB lineage: Bacteria > Actinomycetota > Actinomycetes > Mycobacteriales > Mycobacteriaceae > Mycobacterium. The sequence goes on along the minus strand of JBAPQQ010000323.1, from coordinate 4,238 downwards.
GGAAGTAACCGTCGACATTGTTGGCGAAGACGATGTGCGGGATCATGCCGTTCGCCCACTGCGCTGACAGCAGCGTGTCCAGTTCGACGACCGCGCGTTCGACGGAAAGCGGCGCCAGTCCCACGGCGACGAACGCTGCGTCCCAGCTCCACATGTGCGGATACAGCAGCGGGGCGGCCGTCGTCATCGCACCCAGGTCATTGCCCCGCAGCAGATACGCCGCACGTGCGGCGAGCTGGGTCGGCGAGAAGCTGGGGTCCGGTGCCATCGGCTCTATCATGCGGCGTCGATAGGGTTGCCGCATGGCGGTCCGGATTCGAGAAGCAGATAAACCCGTCGCGATGATCACCGGTGCCGGCGGCGGACTCGGTTCGGCCATCGCCGAGGCGCTCGCGCCGACCCATGCGTTGTTGTTCGCCGGCCGCCCGTCGAACCGCCTGGACGATGTCGCCGCCCGCCTCGGTGCCGCCGTGTTGCCCTTGGACATGACCGACACCGACGGACTGGCCGCAGCTTCTGTAGCCGTCGACGAACTCGCCGTGCTGGTGCACAACGCCGGGGTCGCGTTCCCGGATGTCCTGTCTGAGTCGCGTGTCGAGGACTGGCGAACGACCTTCGAGGTCAACGTAATCGGCGCGGTCGCGCTGACGCAGGCCGTGCTGCCGGCGCTTCGTCAGGAGCAGGGTCAGGTGATCTTCGTGAATTCCGGGGCGGGACTGCATGTCCTGGCCGGCATGGCGTCGTACTCGGCCAGCAAGTTCGCGCTGCGCGCGTTCGCCGACTCACTGCGCGCAGAGGAGCCGGCGCTGCGCGTCACATCAGTCCATCCCGGCCGGATCGGGACCGAAATGCAGCGCACGCTACGCGAATTCGAGGGTGGCGAGTACGACCCGGCCAACTATCTGCGCCCGGAGACGGTTGCCCGCGCGATCGCCGGCATTGTCGCCACTCCACCGGACGGGCACGTGCACGAGATCATCCTGCGGCATCGGGGTTGAGCCCGGCCCCTCGGGCGAGCAGACGCGGAATCGCATTACCGAGACCAAATTCGTGCGAGTTGGTGTCTGCTCGCGGCTAGAGCTAGACGACGAGATTCACCAACCGGCCGGGCACGACGATCACCTTCCTCGGTGTCACACCGGCAAGAAACGCCGCCACCCTATCGTCGGCCAGCGCAGCGGCCTCGAGCACCTCTGCGTCCGCGCCGGCGGTCACCGAGATCCGTCCGCGCACTTTGCCGTTCACCTGGACGGGGTATTCGACCGTATCCTCGACCAGATAGCGCTCGTCGGCACGCGGGAACGGCCCGTGCGCGAGCGAGCGATCGTGGCCCAGCCGACGCCACATTTCCTCGGCAAGGTGCGGCGCGACCGGTGCGAGCATCAGCACCAGCGGCTCCACCGCGTCGCGGGAGGTGATCGCCTGCTTGGTCAGGTGATTCGTGTACTCGATGAGCTTGGCTACCGCGGTGTTGTTGCGCAGTCCCGCGTAGTCGTCGGCGACACCGGCGATCGTGCGGTGCAGCACCCGCAACGTCTCGTCGTCGAGGGTGTCCTCGGAGGCGCGCGGCTCACCGGTCTGCTCGTCGACCACCAACCGCCACACCCGCTGCAAGAACCGGTAGGCGCCGATCACATCCTTCGTGGCCCAGGGCCGTGACGCCTCGAGCGGACCCATCGACATCTCGTAGACACGCAGGGTGTCGGCGCCGTAGTCGTCGCAGATCTCGTCCGGGGAGATCGAGTTCTTCAGGCTCTTGCCGATCTTGCCGAACTCCTGGGATACCTCGATCTCACCGTCAGTCCCGTGGTAGAAGAACCGGTCGCCGCGCTCGACGACGTCGGCTGCCGGCACGTAGGCACCGCGCGGGTCCGTGTACGCGAACGCCTGGATGTAGCCCTGGTTGACCAGTCGCCGATACGGCTCTCGGGAGCTGACGTGCCCCAGGTCGTAGAGCACCTTGTGCCAGAACCGCGAATACAGCAGGTGCAGCACCGCATGTTCGACCCCGCCGACGTACAGGTCCACACCGCCGGGATCGGCGTAGCCGTGCTCGGCCGGGCGTGGTCCCATCCAGTACGCCTCGTTCTCCTTGGCGCAGAACCGTTCCGAGTTGTGCGGGTCGGTGTAGCGCAGCTCGTACCAGGAGCTGCCCGCCCATTGCGGCATCACGTTGGTGTCGCGGGTGTAGGGCTTGGGCCCGTTGCCGAGATCCAGTTCGACGTGCGCCCAGTCGGTGGCCTTGCCCAGCGGCGGTGACGGCTCGCTGTCGGCGTCGTCGGGGTCGAACAGCACCGGCGAGTAGTCGGGGATGTCGGGCAAAACCACCGGAAGCTCCGACTCGGGCAATGCGTGCGGCCGGCCGTCTTCGTCGTACACGATCGGAAACGGCTCACCCCAATACCTTTGGCGCGCGAACAGCCAGTCCCGGAGTTTGAACTCGACGCGGGCCCGGCCCCGGCCGTCGGCTTCCAGCCGCTGCGTGATCGTCTGCTCGGCCTCCTCGACGTCCAGCCCGTTCAGATACGCCGAGTTCACCGCCGGCCCGTCACCGCTGTAGGCCTCCCGCGAAACATCGCCGCCCGCAATCACTTCGACGATCGGCAGCCCGAACTCGGTGGCGAACTCCCAGTCCCGCTGGTCGTGTCCGGGCACCGCCATGATGGCGCCTGTGCCGTACCCGACGAGGACGTAGTCGGCGACGAAGACCGGAACGGACTCTCCGTTGGCCGGGTTGATCGCGTACGTGCCGAGGAACACGCCGGTTTTGGTCTTGTTCTCCTGGCGTTCCAGGTCCGACTTGGCCGCGATCGCGCTCCGGTACGCGTGCACCGCCTCGGCCGGCGTCGATCCACCGTACGTCCAGCGCGGGTCGACGGCACCGGGCCAGCCGGTGGCGGTGAGTGCGTCGACAAGCGGATGCTCGGGTGCGAGCACCAGGTAGGTGGCGCCGAACAGGGTGTCCGGACGCGTGGTGAAGACCTCGATGTCCACCGTCGCACCGTCTCGCGCGGCGGCGGCGAAAAATGCCGATGCGCCGGTGGAGCGGCCGATCCAGTTGCGCTGCATGGTCTTGACCTTCTCCGGCCAGTCCAGCGTGTCGAGGTCGTCGAGCAATCGGTCGGCGTAGGCGGTGATCCGCATCATCCACTGCCGCAACCGCTTCCGGAAGACGGGGAAGTTGCCGCGCTCGCTGCGCCCTTCGGCGGTCACCTCTTCGTTGGCCAGCACGGTGCCCAAGCCAGGGCACCAGTTCACCAGCGAGTCGGCGTGGTACACCAATCGATACGAGTCGACGACGTCCGCCCGCTCGCCTTCGGACAGGTCTGCCCATCGGAGGTCGCCGCCCAATGCCCTTACGCCGGAGTCGAAGTCGGCGACCAGCTCCGCGACGGGACGTGCCCGGTCCGCGTCGTCGTCGTACCAGGCATTGTAGATCTGCAGGAAGATCCACTGGGTCCACTTGTAGAATTCGGGATCGGTGGTGGAGAAGCTGCGCCGAGAGTCGTGGCCGAACCCGAGCCGGCCCAGCTGACGGCGGAAGTTGACGACGTTGGCTTCCGTGCGGGTGCGCGGGTGCGTTCCGGTCTGGATCGCGTACTGCTCGGCGGGGAGCCCGAATGCGTCGAAGCCCAACGCGTGCAACACATTGCGGCCGGTCATCCGGAAATAGCGTGCGTAGACATCAGTCGCGATGTAGCCCAGCGGATGACCAACGTGCAGTCCCTCCCCGGACGGGTACGGGAACATGTCCTGGACGAACATCTTGTCGTCCGGAACGGCCGCCGCGTCTTCTGGCGCCAGCGGCCCGACCGGGTTGGGCACGTTGAACGTCCCCGCTACCGCCCAGCGCTGCTGCCAGAGGCGCTCGAGTTCGCCGGCGAGCTCCGCGGTGTAGCGAAACTTCGGTACGTCGGCGTCGGCGCTCCTGTCCGCGGCGGTCGGGGAGTCGGTCACCCCAACAGGTTAGTCAGCGGGCAGGTCTCGGTTGAGTTGCGGACCGGTCAGAGCTCGGTTCCAGCCCTGGTGATACTCAAGTGACTGTTGTTACGGTCGCGGGGTTCCCCGGAGGGGTAGAGGAGGACGGATCGGTATGAGCGCGCAAGCCCGGGGCTCGCTCGCGATGGTGGGCGGGTCAGCGGCGGTGATCGCCGGGGTCACCTTCTTGGCAAGTCCCAACGCCGTTGCAGAGCCGACGCCGCCGCCCGTGCCGGCACCCGTCACGATCACCCAGACGG
>JBAPQQ010000322.1:0-3417 GCA_049280695.1 Mycobacterium sp. | reverse complement strand
CCGCTGGCCGCCGGCAGCGGTATCCAGCACGTCGAGGCGGTCTACCACGGTGAGGCGCGGCCACCGATGATCCGGTTGTTGCCGGCCAAGTTCGCCGGCGGTGTGCTGGGTATCGGATCCGGGCTGGTGCTGGGTCGCGAGGGCCCGACGGTGCACATGGGTGCCGCGATCGGCGCCGAGGCCGCACGGCGGGCCCGGTTGCCCACCGCCGAGGTCCGGATGATGCAGACGGCACTGGGTGGCGCCGGCCTGGCTGTCGCGTTCAACGCGCCGATCGGCGGCACGCTGTTCACCCTCGAGGAAGTCACCAAGTCGTTTCGGGTGAAGACCGTGTTGGCAACACTGTTGGCCGCCGCAACAGCGGTCGGCGTCATGCGTTTCATGCTCGGTAATCGACCCGATTTTCTGGTCGAACCGATGGCCGCACCGGAACTGCGGTGGTTGTGGCTGTTCGCCCTCTTCGGGGTGCTGACCGGGATCATGGGCGCGGTCTACAACCGGTTGGTGCTGTGGTTCCTCGACCACGTCGCCGCGCTGCGCCGAGTTCCGACCCTCGCGAAGGCAGCGCTGATCGGCGCCGTCATCGGGCTGGCGATGTTCGTCTACCCGCTTGCGGTGGGCGGCGGTGACCCTATGACACAACTGATCGTCGGCGGACATCACATCGCTTTGACAGTCGTGATCGGATACCTTGCCGTGCGGTTCTTCGCCGGACCGCTGTCGTACTCTGCGGCCGTGCCGGGCGGATTATTTGCACCGCTGCTGGCGGTCGGCGCTCTGTGGGGAGTGCTGTTCGTCAGAGTCTTCAACGCCGTATGGCCAGCAGACGCAACGTCGTTGGCAGTTCCGATGGCACTCGTCGGCATGGCGGCGTTCTTCGGGGCAACCGTCCGCGCGCCCGTGACGGGGATGGCCCTCGTCATCGAGATGACGGCCACGACGTCGGCGGCCGTCCCGATGATGGCCGCCACCGCTGCCGCAGTGCTCGCCGCTTACCTCGTGAGGTCGCAGCCGATCTACGACAGCCTGCGAGAACGGATGCCCGTCGAATCCACACCGGGAGAGTGCGACGGTTCATCAGCTCGTTGATCGTCCGGCGACAACACCGGCGCGTCGGCAGGTTCAGCCCTGCTCGACGACGTTGTCGCTGCCGGCGTTCTGGATGGTGGGCGACCCGGAGTGGTAGAAAATCATGTCAATGCGGCGAAGGTGTTGTGCCGCAAACGGATAAGCGCCGGCCGGCCGATGCCTGGGCCCGACGTGGCGATCCGTTGCCTAGACGACTACGACACTGCGCTAGTGTCGGTTCGAGTCCGGCTGCGGTCACCAGTATGCGAACTGAGGTCCAAAGTCACTGTCCGAGGAGCGCCTCAAAGGGCCAGCGCGTGGCGTCATGATCCGCATAGCCTGCATCGTTGCCGCTATTGCTGCGACCGCCGTGAGTACGGCTCCATCAGCCAGCGCCGACTCGCTGAGTGCCTTGATCGGCATGCTGCTGGCGGGCTACAGCAGGGCGTACGTGGGATATCAGGGCCAGGCGTATCCGGCCAGCCTGTTCGAGTGGGTGCGGGCGCAGCAGACCTAGAAGGCTTATCGCGAGCGCGGCGCCCACGCGAAGGTGTCCACGCCCGTGTCGACGCGTCTGGGACTGCGGCTGTCCAGATCGGTTACCACCAGCGAGCTTTCGGGGGAAGTGTCGATATAGGCGACGAAGTCGCCGACGCTCCACCCCGGTCCCTGAGCGGCGGCCGCGACGTCGGTGACCGTGGTGCGCGGCACCGACGAACCCTCGTCGAGAACTTGGATCGTCTTCGATGAAACGTCAGCGCCTTGTGCGGTGAAGGCCAGACCACCGGAGTCCAGGGCGGCGATGTCGCTGTAGTACGAACCCGGCGTCGTGAACAGCGCAGTGGGGGCGGGCGGCTTCGCGCCGGCCCCGCCGGGGGTTGTGACGGAGTAGATGCCGCCGGTGCGGACGGCGAACGGGATTGTGGCGAAGTCTGGACCGGATGCGTCACCGTTGGCGAACAATACTGCCTGGCCGTCCTTGCCATAGGTCACCGAGAAGGCGTTCGTGTCGGTCGCGACGGGCGTGGAGGCGCCGTCGACGGCGAGGACGTTGATGGTCACCGGACTTACGTCGCTGCGTGCTTGCGTCCAGGCGATGTGTCTGCCGTCGGGCGCCCACGCAAAGGCGGAATCGGCGAACGGCGGCTGTTGTGCCGGCACGAGCACACCGGTGTCGGCGGCTGCAACGAGCAGAACGCCGCCGTCGACCATCCCATCGTTGCTGTTGTCGACGAACGCCACGCGTTGTCCTGTCGGCGACCACCGCGGATGCCCGGCCATTGGGGGTAAGTCGCCCGAACCAGACGGCAGGGCGGCCGGGTCCACCAGCCGCCGGGGCGGCCCGACGGGTTCGAGTTGGGGCGACAGGTCGAGAACCCATAGCTCACCGCCATAGTCGGAGGCTGTCGCCTTGCGGACGAATGCCACCTGCGACAGGTCCGGGGACGGCGCTGGCTGCGTGTCCGCAGGCCCGTCGGTCAGTTTGCGGCCGGGGGTGCCCGCGCGGTCGCTGACGTATAGCGAACCCGCCTTGGTGTAGAACAGCGCCGCCGTCGGCTTGATCATCGGGGCAGTTGTCGGGGACGTCGCCGTGGGTGCCGGCTGCGTAGTGGCCGGGCTCGTCCTGCCAGCCGAATCACATGCCGCCAGAGCTAGGACGGCCAGCAGTGCAGCCCACCGACCACTACGGAGGCGGATCATGCGCGTCACCTTATCGCCGTGTTGACCGTGCCGACACGGGCGCACGATTTGCGGCCACCAGGAACACCGCCATCGGCGTGGCAGGAGAACCGGGCGGGCCTGCCTGCGGCAGGGGGCTCGACGCCATGGTGCCGGTGGCCGCGCGGCGGCGCGTAGGACTGGGCGCCGTGCCTGAATGCGAATGAGGGACCCCGATCGGTGCCCCTCATCCTGGCAACGCGCGGTCGTTACCGCCTGTGAACCGACTGGCGCTTGTTGTCGTTCTGGTACCCCCCGTACGCATTCTGCCCCGGCTTGTTGAACCACTCATGGACGTCACCGCCTGATGCGGTGTCCGGCCGTGGCGGCAGGTCGGGGCCGGACGGAGCGGCATTGGCAGACGTGGCCATCCCGATGGACAGCGCTGCTGCCGCTGCTGCCGCGAATGTGGTGAATGTGAATCTCTTCATTTCGTTCTCCCTTCGACCCGACCGCGCCGGGTGGTTGACAGCGGGGCTAGGAGTCGCGGTTGCAGTTGACGTCGACGAGCACGATCGAATCGTCCGCGCCGGGCCGGACTCCCGACACCGAGCAGTCGTCGAGGGGAGCGCTGCCCATGCCGGACCGGTTGACGATCACTCGGTAGCCGTCCGCCTCGAGCCCGTGGAT
>JBAPQQ010000321.1:0-3121 GCA_049280695.1 Mycobacterium sp. | reverse complement strand
GCCAGGTGATCGGCCCAGCCGCGGTCCAGGTGATACAGCATGATCTGCCGGCAGATCCGCTCGAGCTGTTCCTCGGAGAGCTGCTCGGACAGGTCCTCGTATCGCTTCGGCGAGCGCTCCTCCAGCTCGTCGCGCGCAGTCGGGGTGCGCAGCAGCGTGTTGCGGCGTTCGACGATGATCGCGCGCTGCTGGGCGATCAGCTCGTTGTAGCGCCAGGTGTTGGCGTGCACGTCGAGCAGCTTGCCTTCGGCGACCCGCTGGGCATGGTCGAGCAACCCGGCTGCCTTCGGGCTGAGGATGCGCCCGTCGTCGTCGGTCTCGGTGGGCAACTTCGCACTCTCGAGGTGCGCCGTCACCACGTCGTCCTCCCAGCTGGAGAAGAACACCGACGACCCCGGATCGCCCTGGCGGCCGGCGCGGCCGCGCAGCTGATTGTCCAGGCGTTCGGTGTTGTGTCGGCCCGTGCCGATCACATGCAGGCCGCCGAGCTCGGCGACTTCGTCATGGTCGGCTTCGTCGGACCCGCCCAGGCGGATGTCGGTGCCCCGGCCGGCCATCTGCGTCGACACGGTCACCGCGCCGAGCTTGCCGGCCTCGGCGATGATCGCGGCCTCCTCGGCGTCGTTCTTGGCATTGAGGACGACGGCCGGGACGCCGGCTTTCACCAATCGCTCGTGCAGCTCTTCGGATTCGGCGACGTCGCGGGTGCCGATCAGCACCGGCTGGCCGGTCTCGTGCACGTCGGCGATGTGTTCGACGATCGCGTCGTTCTTGGCCGCCCCGGTGATGTACACCCGGTCGGGCTCGTCCTCGCGGATGTTCGGGGCGTTCGGCGGGATCGGCGAGACGCCGAGCTTGTAGAACTGCCGCAACTGCTCGCCGGCGGCCAGCGCGGTGCCCGTCATTCCGCACACCGTCGGATAGCGGTTGATCAACGCCTGCACGGTGATCGTGTCCAGCACCTCGCCCGTCTCGGTGGTCTCGATGCCCTCCTTGGCCTCGACCGCCGCCTGCAAACCGTCCGGCCAGCGCTGCAGCGAAGCGATCCGGCCGCGGGACGCGTTGATCAGGTGCACCGCGTCGTCGCGGACGATGTAGTGCACGTCGCGCTGCAGCAGCACGTGCGCGTGCAGCGCGACGTTGACCTCGGTGAGCGTGGTGCCGACGTGCTCTTCCGAATACAGGTCGATGCCACCGAGTTTCGCCTCCACCTTCTGCGCGCCGGCCTCGGTGAGGTGCACGTTGCGACTGTCGGTGTCGGTGTCGTAATCCTTGCCCGGCGTCAGTTCGCCGACCAGCCGGATGATCTCCAGCTTCGGCGTCTCGCGGTGGGTGGTGCCCGCCAGCACCAGCGGCACCAGCGCTTCGTCGACGAGCACCGAGTCGGCCTCGTCGATCAGCGCGACGTCGGGGTTCGGCGACACCAGGTCCTCGACGTCGGTGACGAGTTGGTCGCGCAGCACGTCGAAGCCGATCTCGTTGACCGACGCGTAGGTGACGTCGCACCCGTAGGCCTGCCGCCGCTGCTCGGCGGTCGACTCGGCGGCCACCCAGCCGACGGTCAAGCCCAACGCCTCCAGCAGCGGACCCATCCACTCGGCGTCGCGGCGGGCCAGGTAGTCGTTGATCGTGATGACGTGCACGTGCCGGCCGCCGAGCGCATAGCCGGCAGCGGCGATCGCACCCGACAGGGTCTTGCCTTCGCCGGTGGCCATCTCGATGACGTCGCCGGCGAGCATCCTCAACGCACCGAGCAGCTGCACGTCGAACGGTCGCAGGCCGGTGCTGCGCTCGGCCGCTTCCCGTGCGATCGCCAGAAACTGCGTGATGTCCTGGGATTCGGCGAGGTCGTCGAGCTCGAGGAGCTTCGTGGCCTTGCGCAGCTGCTCGTCGTCCAGGCCGGCAGCCTTGTCGGAGTACTTATCGGACTGCTCGACCAGGACCAGCGAACGGCCCTGGTTCTTCTCGGTGCTGGCGCCCAGCAGCTTCCAGAACTTGCCGCTCAGGCCCCCCGGCTTGGTGCCGCTCGATTTCGCCACAGCACAACGGTACGCGGTGGCGCACCCCCCATTTTCCGCGAACGTGCGTGTCGCGCCGACGACACTCCGGTGCAGCTGACACTGCACGCATGCGCACCGGGCGGTCAGGCCAGAACCGACCGCCGCGGGTACGCCACGGCCGGGTCGGTGAGGACGTTGACGACGGCGGGCAGCCCGCAGCCCAGCGCCCGCTGAAGCGCTGGCCGCAGCTCAGCCGGAGTGGACACCAGCTCGCCGTGCCCGCCCAGCGCGCGCACCACCTCGTCGTAGCGGGTGCCCGGACGGAGTTCAGCCACGACCGAGTAGCCGTACAGCATCTCCATCGGGTGCTTCTCCAGCGCCCAGATGCCGTTGTTGCCGATCACCGACATCACCGCAATGTCGTGGCGCACCAACGTGTCCCACTCCATCCCGGAGAACCCGAACGCGCCGTCGCCCTGCAGCAGCACGACTTGGCGCTCGGGCCGCGCCAGCTTGGCCGCCAACGCGTAGCCGGGCCCGGAGCCCAGACATCCGAACGGCCCGCTGTCCAGCCACGCACCGGGGACGTAGCTGTCGATCACGCGGCCGGCATACGAGCCGAAGTCTCCGGCGTCGATGACGACGATCGCGTCGCGATCCAGCATCGGGGCCAGCTCTGCGTACACCCGCATCGGGTGCAGCGGGGTGCGGTCGTCGGACATCTCCGTGTGCTCGGCGGCCCGGGCCGCCGTTTCGGCCGCTCGCAGGTCGGCGATCCACGCCTGCCGATCCGGGGACCGCGCCTCGCTCAGCCCGGACAGCGTCGTCGACAAGTCGCCGTACAGTCCGGCCGCCACCGCGCGAGGGTGCCCACGCACGGGTTCGACGCGGTCGGCGACGATCAGCTGGGTGTCGGCCCCGAAAACGCCGCCGAACCCGAGCCGGAAGTCCATCGGTACGCCGACGACCACGGCGACGTCGGCTTCCTTCAGCGCCCGCGAGCGCGCCCGCGAGAACGCAAGCTCGTGGTCGGCGGGCACCACGCCGCGTGCCATGCCGTTCATCAGCACCGGTATTCGCCCGCCCTCGGCGAGCTGCAACAGCGCTGCCTCGGCCCGGCC
>JBAPQQ010000320.1:0-1522 GCA_049280695.1 Mycobacterium sp. | reverse complement strand
CGAACGTCTCGTCGGCTCGCAACCGGAGGGCCAGCTGGCGCACCCACACCGCGCCCGGCAGCCCCTCGACGTCGCCGTTTTCCCACGCGAGACACCCGCCGAGCTCCGGCTGATCATCGGCCAGGACGACCCGGAGACCGCTGACCAGCAGGGCGCGGGCGGCGGCAAGGGCTGCCGGACCGCCGCCGACGATCAGCACGTCGGCGACGTCGTGCCGATGGAGCCGGCGCCGCCCGTCGGGACCGGGGCGGATCCGGCCGAAGCCGGTCGACCGCTTGATCAGCGGCTCGTACCAGCTCCAGGCGGGCCACATGAAGGTCTTGTGGTAGAAGCCGGCCCCGAGCACGGCGGCGGCAGCCTGCGCAACCGCGCCCAGGTCGAACTGCGCCGACGGCCAGCCGGTCACGGTGCGCGCCTCGAGCCCTTCGGCGAGTAGAACCTCGCCGGCGCGGACCGCAGGGCTCCGGCCGTAGCCGTCGCGCACCGCCAGCAGGCCGTTCGGATCCTCGAGCCCGGCGCCCATGAACCCGCGGGGCCGGTGGTACTTCAGGCTGCGGCCGACGATGCGGACGCCGTTGGCGATCAGGGCCGACGCCAACGTGTCGCCCGCGTAGCCCGACATGCGCCGGCCGTCGAATGTGAACTGGAGCGGCCGGCTCCGGTCGATGCTGCCGCCGCTGCTCAGCCGGTATCCGCTCGATCTGGAAGGCACCGGCGTCATCCGCGTGCGTTGCCGGCGAGCGGCACGATCGCGCAGATCTCGTGCGAGACGGTGTGCCGGGCGACCTCGAACCACTGGCCGCAGCCTGCGGCGCAGCACCAAAGCTCCTCATGCACACCCTTCGGATTGGCGCGCAGGTAGAGATAGTCGGTCCACTCTTCGTCCGTGGCCGCCATGGGGACCGGGGGGCGCACGATCGTGGCGTCGCCGCCATGGAGCAGCTCCTCCTCGGAGCGGAGCTCGTGGCAATGGGGGCAGCGAAGGAGGATCATGGTCGCTCTCGTTCCTAGTGGGCAATTCCGGCGGCTGAGGCTTCGTCGACCAGGCGGTTGGTGACGAAACGGTCGAGACCGAACTTCTCGGCGACCGGATGTGGCTTTCCGGTCACGAGCGAATGCGCCAGCAGGTAGCCGCCCGCGGGGATCGCCTTGAAACCCCCGGTCCCCCAGCCGCAGTTGATCTGCAGGTTGGCGATCGGGGTCTGGCCGAGAATCGGCGAGGAGTCGGGCGTCATGTCGACGATCCCGGCCCAATGGCGCATGAGACGCAGCTGAGCGAAGGCCGGGAACATCTCGACGGCCGCGGTGATCACTTTCTCGATGGTTGGGAAGGTGCCGCGCTGACCGTAGGACGGATAGAGGTCGAGTATGCCGCCGAGCACGATCTCGCCCTTCTGGGTCTGGTTCAGATAGACGCCGGTGGCGGGCGAGATCACCACGTGATGGAGCACCGGCCTCACCGGTTCGGACACCATGGCCTGCAGGCAGTAGCTGGTGATCGGCAGCCGGAAGCCCGCCATGG
>JBAPQQ010000319.1:0-3518 GCA_049280695.1 Mycobacterium sp. | reverse complement strand
CCTCGCGGGTTCTCGCGGCGAGCTCGTCCCAGATCACCGCGTCGGCGGGGTCGCCCTCGGCTTCCTTCTCGGCACGGTAGGCCGAGGTCGACACGACCGTGTCGACGACGTCGAGGGTGATCGCCCCGCGGCGTTTGAGCCCGAGCTCCTTGAGGTCGTCGATGACGTCGTTGGCGGCCTCACGCGCGATGTCCGCGGTGATCTCGTCGCCCGGCGGTTCGAGGGCCGCGTCGCGGTGGACGACCATGTGGGTCACGCCCTTGTCGCGGCGCAGGATGTCGATCACCTGTTCGCGCACCTCGGTCGGCGCGATCACCCGCAAGTGCAGCACTCACCGGACATTAGCGGGGCGGGGGCGGGAGTCGACTCGGTATCCATCGCTCATCGGCCCGACTGCCCGCTGCGACGTCCAGGCGCTTGCCGGCCTGCGACAGACGCGGCGGGCCGCGGAAGGTGGAATCAGCTCTGACGTCCTGCTGGATGCGGACCTCTAAAGCCGGGGGCGACACTCAGTGATGGGTGCCACTATGTTCCTGCCATTCCGGCCCGGGCGTGTTCTCGAGGTTCGGTGCACCGGCAGCGGGCGGGGCGCTCGGCGCACAATTGAGAGAATCGCCGTCCTGGTCGCTAGCGCATGTGGGGGTATCGGCCACCGTTCGGGAAACTGGCGACGCGCCCGCGAAGGCAGCTACTGCCGGCGCGGCGGCTATCGCGCCGATGATTCCCGCGGCGACGATGAATCGGCGTGCGGCTAATCGAAAATCAGCCATCGTCATGCTCCTTATTGAGTTTGCGCATCTCGGCAACAGCGCAGAGGTCACCCGTCGAGATACTCATGGGCGGCGCAGTTCCACTGTATCCCCGTGGCCGCGGTGCCGTGGGCGGTTTGCGCCGGCTGGAGCTTTTGGAAAGCGACATCGCGATTTTCGGGAGATCAGCCCGTCGTGAGCTCGAACAGCGGGATCACCCGGTCGGTGTTGGCTTGGTATTCGCCGAATCCCGGCGAGGCGGCGACGATCTTCTCCCACGCGTCGTCGCGCTCCTTGCGTGGAAGTTCGCGCGCGACGACGTCGTAGGCGTCGGTGCCGACCTCGATGTGCGCGCGCGGATTGGCCCGAAGGTTGTGCACCCACGCCGGATCCACGTCGGCACCCCGATACGACCCGATGATCAACATCCTGCCGTCGACGCGCAGGTACGCCAGCGGGTTCAGGCGCGGCTGACCCGATTTGGCGCCCGTGGTGGTCAGAAGCAGCAGAGTGGTGCCGTCGAACGGACCGCCGACCTTGCCGTGGTTGGCGCGGAACTCCTCGACGATCTTGGCGTTGAAGCCCTTCAGCTCATGGGTATTCGGCTTTTCACTCACTTCTGGTCCTTCCGCGCGATCACGGCGATTCCGGCGTCCTTGAGCTGCGCAGCCGTGATCGCCGCGGGCGCCTCGGTGAGCGGGTCGCCCCCCCCGCCCGTCTTCGGGAACGCGATCACCTCACGGATCGAGTCCATTCCGGCCAGTAGCGCCGTGATGCGGTCCCAGCCGAACGCGATCCCGCCGTGCGGCGGCGCGCCAAAGGTGAAGGCGCTCAACAGGAATCCGAACTTCTCCTCGGCCTCGATCTTGTCGATGCCCATCGCCTCGAAGACGCGCTCCTGAACGTCGCGGCGATGGATGCGGATCGAGCCGCCGCCGATCTCATGGCCGTTGCAGACGATGTCGTATGCATCCGCGAGCACACTGCCCGGATCGTCCCCGATGGCCTCGACGCATTCCGGCTTGGGCGCGGTGAACGCGTGGTGCACCGCCGTCCATGCACCCGAGCCCACCGCGACGTCCCCGTGTGCCGTGGCCTCGTCTGCCGGCTCGAACAGCGGCGGGTCGACCACCCACACGAACGCCCACGCGTCGGGATCGATCATGTCGAGGCGGCGGGCGATCTCGCTGCGCGCGGCACCCAGCAGCGCACGTGACGATTTCGGCGGCCCGGCCGAGAAGAACACGCAGTCGCTGGGTTTCGCGCCGACATGCGCTGCCAGCCCGTCACGTTCGGCGTCCGAGAGGTTCTTGGCCACCGGTCCGCTCAGCGTGCCGTCGTCGCCCACGAGCACGTATGCCAGTCCGCGGTGCCCGCGCTGCTTGGCCCACTCCTGCCACCCGTCCAGTGTCCGGCGGGGCTGCGACGCACCACCGGGCATCACGACCGCACCGACGTAGGGCGCCTGGAAGACGCGAAAAGGCGTTTCTGTGAAGAACTCTGCGCACTCCACCAGTTCGAGGCCGAACCGCATGTCGGGCTTGTCGGAGCCGAACCGGCGCATCGCCTCGGCGTAGGTGATCCGCGGCAGCGGCCTGGGCAGCTCGTAGCCCACCAGTGCCCACAATGCCGCGAGAACTTGCTCGGAGATCGCGATGACGTCCTCGGCCTCGACGAAGCTCATCTCCATGTCGAGCTGGGTGAACTCGGGCTGGCGGTCGGCGCGGAAGTCCTCGTCGCGGTAGCAACGGGCGATCTGGTAGTAGCGCTCCATGCCTGCGACCATCAGCAGCTGCTTGAACAGCTGCGGGCTCTGCGGCAGCGCATAGAACGAGCCGGGCTGCAGCCGCGCCGGCACCACGAAGTCACGCGCGCCTTCGGGGGTGGAGCGCGTCAACGTCGGCGTCTCGATCTCGATGAAGTCGTGCTCGGCCAGCACCGCCCGGGCGGCGGCATTCACCTTGGAGCGCAACCGAATTGCCCCACCAGGACCGTCCCGGCGCAGGTCGAGGTAGCGGTACTTCAGCCGCGCCTCCTCCCCTGCGGGTTCGTCGAGCTGGAATGGCAGCGGCGCGCTTTCGCCGAGAACCGTCAATGCGGTGGCGTTGACTTCCACCTCACCAGTGGCGATCTCGGGGTTCGCGTTGCCCTCGGGGCGGATCTCGACGGCGCCCGTCACGGAGATGCAGAATTCGGCGCGCAGCCGGTGGGCCTGCTCGAGCACGTCCCCCTCGCGGAACACCACCTGTGCCACCCCGGTCGAGTCGCGCAGGTCGATGAAGATGACGCCGCCGTGATCACGCCGGCGTGCTACCCAGCCCGCCAGCGTCACCTCCTGCCCGGCGTCGGCGACGCGCAACGAACCTGCGGCGTGGGTGCGCAGCACAAAGACTCCTGTCTGGATCTGGAGGATGACAGCCCAGTCTAGATGCGCGCATTCCGCCGGTAGCGTTGTGCGGGTGGGCGGGCGCATCGCGGTGGTGGGCCCCGGCGCGGTCGGAGCGACGGTCGCTGCGTATCTGCACCGGGCGGGGCATCTGGTCGTGCTGTGCGGGCGCACCCCGCGCGACCAGCTCGACGTGCGTCCCGATGGTGCCGAGTCGATCGTCGTCCCCGGCCCCGTGCACACCGATCCCGGTGAGGTGAGCGGACCCGTCGGGCTCGTGATGCTGGCCGTCAAGGCAACCCAGCTCGACGAGGCCGGGCGCTGGCTGGCCGCGTTGTGTGACGAGCACACCACCGTCTGCGTGCTGCAGAACGGGGTCGAAC